>JAJYTK010000248.1 GCA_021793095.1 Pseudomonadota bacterium | reverse complement strand
AGTACAAAAAGACGGTCAAACCCACAAACAGTTACATTAATTAATAATTGTATTTGTTGGCCTTAGGGGTCTATCAGCAGATATGAGGCCTATTCGTAGGGGTATCCCTTCGATTGTTTTCGTGCCGCATGCTTTACGCTACACTAGGGTGAAGTAAAACAGCAGATAAGCCCAATAACAATGCAGACATCTGACGCTCCCCGCTTGCGTGATCGTAGTGCGCTTCATAAAACTATTTTGCGTTACACCCTCTTCAGCCGCATCATCGGTGCGGTGGTGGTCGTGGTGGTGGCTTTACTTTGGTGGGCCGCTGCCAAATGGGTGATTCATTTTGGCAGTACCCGTGACTATGCAGTGTTTGATACCTTGGGTTCAGAGGTACTCACATGGGTCGAGCGTTACCACCCCTTTTTCTGGTGGGGGTTGGTCATTATTTGCAGCATCTTTATTGCTTATTCCCTCTATGTCTTCGTTGTTTTCATACACCGGCGTTCTCAGATGACCCCCATATCTGCGCGTAGTGTCGAGCTATTGTTGCGCGATTTAGGGCCTGCCAGCCGTGAGGTGCTGGATTGGGTTTGGCACGATCGGCGCGAGCCCATCACAGTGGGGGTACTGCAGCGCACGGTCCAGGCGCTGCGCCAGGGCCGCTATGAGCAAATCAAACTGTCTCATACCCATGCTCAGCTCATCGAAGAAAGCCTGAAAAACACTCCTCCCCAGCCAACCGCGACTGTGGGCGACAAAGAGGTCTTGCATACGATCTGATTTTCCGTATATGCTATAGAGTATGAATACACGCCAAAACGCCATTTCTGCAGCTTTTAGTGCTTGCCCCGTCTCTGCGGGCGGCAGCGTTTTGCGCGCTCAAAACCTCTCTTTATTTGGCCTACTACTCCTAGCGATCGGTTGCCGGGCCTAGTGTCCTGTGGCAGTTCGGCAGCCGTATGTAGCCACAATTTGATAGCCGTCGTCACTGGCTTCAAGGTGGTTCCAACAGCACGCTGGGGGCGACGGAAAACGATTCTAGTTTTCTGTTATGTAGGTGTATCATGATTTCCGATCCTTCCAATAAATACGTTCCATTTTCACCGTTCAAGGACGGCTTTAACGAGCGCACTTGGCCTTCCAAAACCATCACCAAAGCACCCATTTGGATGAGCACTGATTTGCGTGATGGCAACCAAGCGCTGATCGAGCCCATGAATCCTGAGCAAAAGCTGCGCTTTTTTGATTTGCTGGTGCGCATCGGCTTTAAGGAAATCGAGGTGGGCTTTCCTTCTGCCTCGCAGACGGACTATGACTTTGTTCGTTTGCTCATCGAAAATGATCACATCCCGGATGACGTGACCATTATTGGGCTGACCCAATCTCGTCCCGAGCTCATCGAGCGTACGGTTGAGTCCTTGGCGGGCGCTAAAAACGCCATGGTACACCTCTACAACGCCTGTGCCCCTGCTTTCCGCCGTATTGTCTTTGATATGACCCCTGCCGAGGTGCAGCAGGTTGCTTTGGATGGCACGCGCAAGGTCAAAGAGGAAATGGCCAAATACCCCCAGACCAACTGGTTTTTCCAATATTCCCCCGAGGTCTTTAGCACCACCGAGCCCGAGGTTGCACTGTCGGTATCCAATGCCGTGATCCAAGAGTGGCAACCCACCCCAGAAAAGCCCATGGTGCTCAACCTGCCCGCCACTGTCGAGGCGACCTACCCCAATCTCTACGCAGACCAAATCGAATTCATGCACAAAAACATTGTCAAGCGTGACAGTGTGAACATCAGTCTGCACCCCCATAATGACCGCGGCACCGCTGTCGCTGCTGCCGAGCTTGGCCTGATGGCAGGCGCCGATCGTATCGAGGGTTGCCTGTTTGGTAATGGCGAGCGCACCGGTAATGTCTGCTTGGTTACCTTGGCGCTTAACTTGTATACCCAAGGCATCCACCCCGGTTTGGATTTCTCTGATATTGACGAGGTCCGCCGCTGCGTTGAGGATTGCAACCAGTTACCCGTGCACCCCCGTCATCCTTACGTCGGTGACTTGGTCTTTACGGCCTTTTCTGGCTCTCATCAGGACGCTATCAAAAAGGGCTTTGACCAGCATGATCCTGATGGCGTGTGGGAGATCCCCTACCTGCCGATCGACCCTGCCGATGTGGGCCGCAATTACGATGCGGTGATTCGCGTCAACAGCCAATCGGGCAAGGGCGGTGTCTCATATCTGCTCGAGCAAGAACACAGTTTGGTATTGCCCCGTCGTTTGCAGATTGAATTTAGCCGTGCCATCAAGGCCTATACCGATGAAACCGGTAAAGAGGTCACCCCGGACATGGTTTATAAAATCTTTACTGATGAATATCTCGAGACCAAGGGGCCTTGGAAACTCATCACCCACACCCTGACCAGCAAGCCCAAGTCCGATGATGATAGCCAGCGGGTCAGCATTGATATTTTGGTGGAAATCAACGGTAAAGAAGAGAAACGCACGGGTTATGGCAAAGGGGCCTTGGCAGCCTTTATCGATGCCATTGGTATTCCCTTGCGAGTCTTGGATTATACCGAGCATGCCATCGGCGCAGGCACCAACACCCAAGCAGCGACCTATATAGAGGCGCGCATTGGGGATCAGCCCAGCGGCTATGGCGTGGGCGTACACAATGATATTTTGACCTCTTCCTTTAAGGCTATCTTGTGTGCGATTAACCGCTACGAATTGAAAAAAGGCGTGCACCAAGCCGCTGCCTAAACAGCTCTACCGCATCCACTAAAAATGCCCGCTGGCAC
>JAJYTK010000247.1 GCA_021793095.1 Pseudomonadota bacterium | reverse complement strand
TAAGTTACATCGCAAGTGTGAAAAACACCCCACCCCTTTTAAGCAGGGTACGGGCAGCACCAGTTATGTTTCAGTATCCTCATCAAACAATTGGGCCAAACCTTGTTTTTCTAATAATGAATATAGATGATCCCAATCCTGGAAACTAATCATTAAGTGCCCTCGATCACGCGCACCTAACTTAAGGCTTACATTAGTACCCAAGTAATCAGAGAGTTTATTTTCGAACCGCAATACATCGCCTGATTTTTTCTGTGTCGGCCGTGCTTTTTTTACTTCGCCGGCATTTTCTTTGTGTTGTGACACCAATTGTTCAGCGGCACGTACCGAGAGTTCGCGATGAATGATTTCATCTGCTAATAGCAGCTGTTCAGCACCTTCAACGGTCAACAAAGCACGTGCATGCCCCATTTCCAACTGCCCTTCGGCAACCAAACGCTGAACGGGCTCAGATAAGTTTAATAGCCTTAGTAAATTAGAGGTGGCCGACCGAGAGCGGCCAATGGCACGTGCTGCTTCCTGATGAGTTAAACCAAATTCTTCTATGAGTCTTTGTATGCCACGCGCCTCTTCTAAGGGATTAAGATCTTCTCTCTGAATATTCTCAATTAATGCCATTACAGCAGCGCTTTTATCATCCACATCACGGATGATGATCGGCACTTCTTTTAGGCCTGCCAACTGAGCTGCTCTAAATCGGCGCTCACCAGCGATGATTTCATACTTTTTTATTTTTCTATCGCTTTTCTTGAGGCGCACGAGAATGGGCTGTATGACTCCTTGTTCTTCGATGGAATCGACCAGCTCTTTCAACCCATCTTCATCAATATGGCTACGCGGCTGATATACCCCGGCCTCTATTAAACTGACACTAATACTTTGTATCCCTGTCTCAGTACTGGAAGGAGTCCCCAAATCATCCAAAAGTGAAAGGTCATCGCCTAAGAGTGAATCAAGACCTCTTCCTAAACGTTTTGGTTTTTTGCTGCTCATTTGAAAATCCTTTACCCGTTAAGACATCCCTTTATTTGGCACCACACACCAATCGATACATAGTGAATGTTTCACGTGAAACATCAACAAAAAAGTTTTTTCTTAATTTACTTTGCGCCCATATGTTCACGACGCGATTCAGCCATTATACGTGTCCGTTACTATGATTTGGCTGATAAACGCTCTATTAGCTCGGAGCCAAACTTAATATAGGCCTTGGCGCCACGTGATTTTTTATCGTAGACCACCCCGGGCATTCCGTGGCTCGGGGCCTCGGCCAGTCGCACATTACGCGGAATGGCTGTTTCAAAAACCCTATCCCCAAAATGCTGCTTAATTTGCTCAGATACTTGTTGCTGCAATGTCACCCGACGATCAAACATCACCCGCAATAAGCCTATCAATTGCAATTCAGGGTTGATATTTCTATACACCCTTTTGATGGTATTAACTAAATCAGATAAACCCTCTAATGCAAAGTATTCGCACTGCATGGGGATAATGACCCCGTGTGCACAGGCCAAACCATTCAGCGTGAGCAAAGACAGTGTGGGTGGGCAATCGATGAGAACGAAGTCGTAGTCATCTAAGACTGGCGCCAAACAATTTTTAAGGCGCAGTTCTCTACTTTCCATTTCCACGAGATCGATTTCTGCACCTGAAAGATGTCTATTTGCGCAAAGCACGTCATACCCTCCTGTTTCTGAGCGTTGACGCGCTTCTTCTACGGTGTTTTCACCAATGAGCACCTGATAAACAGAACGTTCACAGTTATTTTTATCAATGCCGCTCCCCATGGTGGCGTTACCCTGGGGATCCAGATCAATGAGTAATACCTTTTTCTTTAGCTGGCTGAGCGCAGTCGCTAAATTGATGGCTGTTGTGGTCTTTCCAACCCCGCCTTTTTGGTTTGCAATACAAAAGACATAGCAGTCAGAGGGGGTTGGGCTCGTTTTTTTCGCACTCATTGCTTACCTTGCTTTTTAATCATCACAACGCAACGTTCTGCGTCCAAAAATGGGACAGATACTGGGACAATAGGCAATAATTGCCATTCAGAGCCTAATTGTAGTTCAGCTATCTCTGCTTTTGGCTCTTTACCCTTCATCGCAAACAAATAACCACCTGCGGTGATATGCTTACCCGCCCATTCTATAGTATTTTTCAAGGAGCTAAAGGCGCGGGTGACTAAAACATCACAATCTATATTTTTAGCACGTTCTATACGATGGTGCTGCGCTTCAATATTAGGGCAGTTTAAGACCGCGCGCATTTGTTGAATAAATGCTACTTTCTTTTGTACGGCATCCACACAGGTCACCTGCCAATCAGGGCGATAGATCCCAATCACCACTCCGGGCAATCCACCCCCAGAACCTACATCTAATATATTTAACTCTTTTTTATCTATTTGGGCAGATAGTTTCTCTAACAAAGGTAATATGCTCAAAGAATCCACTATGTGCTTAATGAGCATTTCCTCACTGCTTTCTATAGCGGTGAGATTATAAGTCTTGTTCCAACGCTCTAATTGCTGCAAATACTTGAGCAGCTGAGCGATTTGCTCTTCTTTTAGCTCAATTTGTAATTCATTTATTGCTTTTTCAAGTAGCGTTGGTAGTTGTTGACCCATTTATACTGCTTTGACCTCTTCGGCCATGCCTTGTTTTTTCAAATAAACCAAAAGTAAAGAGATTGCCGCCGGTGTCACCCCAGATACACGTCTGGCTTGGCCCAAATCTACCGGCTGCACCGCCTGTAATTTTTCGATCACCTCATTCGATAAACCAGGAGATC
>JAJYTK010000246.1 GCA_021793095.1 Pseudomonadota bacterium | reverse complement strand
CTCAAATTGCTCGAAATCTAAGGCCTGCCCATAGAGATACTCAGCAGAGCCACGCAAGTCTGCGCTCTGCACTTGGAAAGGCCCGACAGCCCCAGAAGAATGTATGTGACTGCGGTGCACGATCAAACGCTGTGTGGTTGACTCTAACTGCAAAACCCCCTGGCCGTCCAAACGTAAATCAGTCTCTAGATCGTCACTGGCGAGTCTACCTTTCATAGAGACATCGAAAGGCTGCTCTAGAGTGATGCGCCCGGTATTGAGAGAAAAATCCCGGATTTGTGCTTTCCAACGGCGCTGGGCATCATGGAAATGCAGGGTGGCATCCTGAACCTCCAGACCCGCAATATCAATCTGGAACTCTGAACGCTGTACCCGTGGGCGGACTGTTTCCTCTAATGCTTGGGCTTGCGCCGGCGTCATTAAATAATCCACCCAACGATGCGTTAGCGATGCCGCGTCATCCTCTTCTTTTTTGGGTGCATCAATGACCTCATCCATCACTTCATCAAGCTCAGCGTGAAAGCTGGGCAACTCGAACCATGCCTGCACCCCATCTAAGGCTAAGTGATCCACGACCAAGCGATTCCATAGCAGGGGCCAAACCGCCACTGAAAAACGCATGTGGTCGACCGCTGCAAAGGGAATATCACTGCCTCTTTCTGAAAGCTGCACCCCCTGAGCAGACAAGCCAATACGTGGGAAAAGGGAAAGACTGATATCGCCCTGAATTTCTAGGTGGCGCTCGTAGCGCTGATAGACAAAATCCTGCAGCTTGTCTTTGTACGCATTAGGGTCAAAAGTCAGGAAGAAAACGGCAATGCCTACGATTGAAATAATCAGCAGTGTGATGACTGCAAAAATTAATCGTCTTATCCATTTGCTCATTAATGCCTCAACCGCTGAATTGCCCGCCAGTGTGAATCAGAGTGCTTGATGATAAGCGTTGGACCCAAGCGCTGCAAGGCGCCTCTGGCCAACAGCCTATAGGGATTAAACTTATCCTTATTTTTTCTTTGTGAAAAGGGGTTATTCCGTATATACATTAACTATAAAGATTAGTATAAGGGGATCCTTTTATCCTCGGCACATCTTGTGATTGATTTTATATATGGGGGCAACCATGAAATTTGAAACCCTGGCTGTTCATGCCGGATACACACCCGAACCAACGACAAAATCGGTGGCGGTACCTATCTACCAAACCACATCGTATGCATTTGATGATACACAACACGGCGCTGATCTCTTTGATTTAAAGGTGCCCGGTAACATCTATACCCGCATCACCAACCCCACCAACGCGGTACTTGAAGAGCGTGTGGCGGCTTTAGAAGGCGGCATTGCTGCGCTGGCAGTATCCTCTGGCATGGCTGCTATCCTCTATGCTATCCAAACCATCGCAGAAGCAGGCAACAACATTGTTTCGGTAAGTAAGCTATATGGCGGCACTTATAACCTCTTTGCCCATACTTTGCCGCGCCAGGGAATAGAGGTCAAATTTGCACCACACGACGACCTCGACGCCATTGATACCCTCATCGACGATCAAACACGCGCCATCTTTTGCGAAACAATTGGTAACCCAGCTGGCAATATTGTTGATATTGAAAAGCTGGTCGCCATTGGCAATCGCCACGGCGTGCCCGTCATCGTTGACAATACAGTGGCATCACCTGCGCTGTGCCGTCCTATTGATTATGGTGCCGCCATTGTCGTGCACTCATTGACCAAATACATGGGCGGGCACGGTACCACCATCGCCGGCGCGATTGTAGACTCGGGCAAATTTGATTGGGTAAAGCACAAAGATCGTTTCCCGATGCTCAATGAGCCTGACCCTTCTTATCATGGCACTGTCTTTACCGATGCCTTGGGTCCGGCTGCCTTTATTGGCCGTTGCCGCGTTGGGCCGCTGAGAAATACGGGGGCCGCTCTGTCGCCCTTTAATGCGTTCCTCATCCTGCAAGGCATCGAGACCCTCTCGCTACGCATGGAAAGGCACTGCGACAACGCCCTAAAAGTGGCCCAGTACTTGGAAAACCATCCTCAAGTGGCTTGGGTACAGTACGGCGGCCTACCCTCGCATCCAGATTATGCGCTGGCCCAAAAATACTTTGATGGTAAGCCTGCCTCAATCCTGAGCTTTGGCATCAAAGGCGGCCGCGAGGCAGGGGCGCGTTTGATTGATAATCTCGAGCTCATTACACGCCTGGTCAATATCGGCGATGCAAAATCTCTGGCCTGCCACCCCGCGACCACCACGCACCGCCAGCTCAACGACGAAGAACTTGCCGCTGCAGGCGTCAGTAGCGACCTGGTACGCCTGTCGATCGGTATCGAGCATATAGACGACATCATTGCAGATCTCGAGCAGGCCATCGAAAAGAGCCAGCAAGGCTAACCCCGCTGCGTCGATAACACCCTATATAAGCACCCCTACCACGGCCCACAAGGCCGCAAGACGGGGTGCTGCACCCTCAGGCTGTCACTAGTCTAGCGGCCCCAAACAGGGCCACAACACAGTGACCCCACCATCACGCGGGATGAGGGCAGATAGTGGCCGACAACCCTGCTCATCACACCATTGATAATCCGGCACAAACTCAGATCGGGTGAGACGTAGCTCGGCCGGTGAATGCATGGCAGGTGTGTAATAAAACCACCCATCGCGGTAAACCGCGTCCTCGGGGGGCTCCATCCCCGCACCCGAGCCTTTGATACGGGCCTGATTGGCGCGTAGCTGCGGTGCACCCTCTGCCGAAAGGGTGACGGTGTAATCCTCTTCCCAACGTACCTTTTCAA
>JAJYTK010000245.1 GCA_021793095.1 Pseudomonadota bacterium | reverse complement strand
TGCCATCGTCATGACGATGGCATCTGCAAACGCGGCATGATTTTCATATAAATTAATGAGGCCACTAACTCAACCAACGTCTGTGCGACAATCAATGCGGGTAATAAAGGCTGAGCGGCCGGGATAGCCAATGCCAACGGTAAAATGACCAATGAGTTGCGCGTGCCGGCACTAAAGGCAACCGCGCGCGCTGCCCGAGTGGATAGGCGCGCTTGGCGGGCAACCCACCACCCTAAAGCAGGAGCCACCACAGCAAATAAGGCATAGATAGGCAGTACCCGCATTGTTTCAGGGACAGCTTGCTCCAATCGCGGGGCCATCGCCCCCACCACCACGAATAAAACCAGAGCGGTCGCAGGCACAGGCAATAAATCTAGATGTCTTGCCATCTGGCGCATGCGTTGGGAACGCTTGCTTGAAAATTGCACCCACGCAGCCAGCAGCAGAGGAAGGATAATAAGCCCGATAAATGCCTCAATAAAAGGGCGCACCGACCACAAACCTATGACCGTTTCGCCCAAAAAAACACTTAAATATAAAGGCAGCAAAAGCATTTGCATGAGCAATAATAGAGGCGTTGCGGCTAACAACAGGTGCGCATCTGCCCGACCCACCTGGGCAAAAGTAATCACATAATCAATGCAAGGAGTCAGCAGTACAAATAGCACTGCGAAACGAATCAACGGGTCGGCAGGCATCAATAACTGCAGTACCCAAACCAACCCGGGGATCAACACAAAATTGACTGCCCCCAAGGTGCAGAGAAAACGCCCCTCTTTCAAGATGCGTCCTAGTCTCAGCACCGGCACCTGCATAAAAGTAGCAAACAACATGAGAGCCAACGTCGGTGTCATCAGCATGGGTAGGATCTTTTGGGAAACAAATAAATGCCCAATACCCAAACCCAGCACCATGGCTACCCAATAAATGCCTATCTGAAAGCGTTCCAACCAAGACTCAAGCGACTGCACAAAAAACCTACTTGCTGATCAGAAATGATGAGTTGATGCGTATGCTGATTACTGATTGAGCTGCGCCACGGTGGGCGTTATCAAAGGCAGTAGCATTGCCTCGCGCACGCGCCGTCGCGTTGGCTCTCGTTGGCCTTTTACATAAGCCGCCCCACCCTCGGTTTTGAGCTCGAGCATTGCGCTTTGCGTACATAGCGTCGCGAGCTGGAGCCGCAATTCAAATAATCCTTTGGGGGATTCAATCCATGTTTGCTGCTCCACCCCCTGGACCAATTGTTGCCCTATGTGGATTAATTGTTCTTCTAACTGGCGGGCTTGTTGAGCAAAGCCTGTGGGCTGCTTGTCATGCTGTCTGACCCGTTGTGCACTCGCCAAACCAACCCCTATAGACAGCGCGCACTGCTGGGCCAAGAACAAAGGCCTAAAGGAGCGCATAAAGCTGAAAGCACAAGGGGCAAAGTGATGCTCGTCAGATACCCGCACCTGCTCTAGACGGATAGTCGTGGTGGCACTGCTTTGGATGCTATAGAGTGACAAATCAGGCTTGCGTACGACGCCATCAGCCTTATCCGGCAACAAGAAAATCCCTGCTTGTTTTTCCTCGGTCTGCGCTGCCAAAGCAACGATAAAATTTTCCTGTTGCGCATTACTAACCCAAGGCAGTTGGCCGTTGAGCTCCCAGCCCGACTGAAAACGCTGCGCACTGACCTGTAAAGGCTCTAGGCCACTACCAAACTTAATTAAATTAGATAGCCCCGGCGCCCCCGCCACTCGGCCACTCAGTAGCAATGGTAATAGCGTCTGTGTGAGCGGGTGATCCGGTTGCTGGGCTAATAAAGCAATCACACCACGCTGTGCCCACAAGATAAAAGCGGCATTTAATGAATGCTTTGCAACAGCGATCAAGGCAGTCAAGGCATCCTGAAAAGAGCTATCGGGCCTTCCCCCCAAGCGTTCGCATAGACCCAGCTCAAATAAGCCGTGGGGTGCCATTTGCTGAAGGACCTCAGCAGCATACCCTGGCTGCTGGTCCATCGCCTCGGCATGCTCATCCAGCCATTGCGTTAATGTCGCATCTAAAGAATATTCAAACATATATTTCACATTCCCTTGTGTGGTGATTCGCTATTTATCTCTAGCGCCTAAGGTGACATTAGAATACATAACCATCACGCACATGCATGACAAACTCACATAAATGATGTTTAATTAGCGGGCATTAAAACTCAAGGTGAATAATGAACGCTTTTCTTGTTTCTACTGGCATTGTATCGCTGGCTGAAATTGGCGATAAAACACAGTTACTCGCACTCGTCTTGGCTGCCCGCTGGCGCCGCCCCTGGACCATTATAGGTGCTATATTTTTAGCCACCTTGGTCAACCATGGTCTGGCAGGCGGTTTGGGACTTTGGATCAGTCACCTACTGACCCCCACGACTCTATCTTGGGTGCTGGGTATTGGTTTTTTGTTGATGGCCTTTTGGATGCTGATCCCCGATAAAATTGACGAAGACATAGACAGCCCTGTTAAAAGTATTCATGGGGTTTTTTGGGTATCGTTTATTACTTTCTTTTTGGCCGAAATCGGCGACAAAACCCAAGTCGCTACCCTGGGACTGGTCGCCGAATATCAGCATTATTGGGCTGTTGTCCTAGGCACCACACTGGGCATGCTTATTGTGAATGCCCCCACCGTCTTTGTAGGGAACAAATTCGCCCAACGCATCCCTATTTCGTGGCTGCACCGACTCTCTGCCCTGGTCTTCTTTGGGTTGGGTATTTTCGCACTCATCCGCGCATTTAGCCTCAGCTGACAGGCGCCCATAGGCACC
>JAJYTK010000244.1 GCA_021793095.1 Pseudomonadota bacterium | reverse complement strand
CGCATTGGCTGGTGGCTTTAGTCAACGTTCGGATGGGCCGTTGCATTCTGCTAGCCCAATGGCAACAGATAACTTAGTGCGCTACGAGCAAGATCTAGACAAGGCCAAACAGCTGCTTGACGAAGCAGGCCATCCAGAAGACGAGGATGGATGGCGCTTTACACTGACTGTGGATTCTTTACCCGGCAGTCAGATGAACAAAAACTTAGGTGAATACATACGCCAGCAATTGAGAAAAATTGGCATTCAAGCTGATTTACGTACCTCTGCAGATTTTCCTGCTTGGGCTGAGCGTATTGCAAGTCATGATTTTCACATGACCACTGACAACATCTGGAACTGGGGAGATCCGGTGATTGGGGTGCACCGTAGTTATTTGTCTTCTAATATTAAAAATATTGTTTGGACCAATACCCAATCCTATGAAAATGAACGGGTGGATGAATTACTGGCTCAGGCGGCTGTAACGCTGGATGAGGATGAGCGTAAAGCCCTGTATGAAGAGTTCCAGCAGATAATTACTACGGAATTACCTATTATTTTTGTTGTGGAAACCCCCTTTCGCACGATCGCCGCGAAAAATGTAAAAAACATACCGCAAACGGTATGGGGGCCGTTGTCGCCTATGGATGAGGTATACGTAGAATAGCCACACAAGCTCTGCTTTTTTGTATGATGACCTTAGTGCTTAGCGGGTGATCTAGGATGGGCTATCAAATAACGACAAAGGACAAACTTCATAATGTGTACTTCATTGCTTTATATCGATGCTAACCAACGCTCTTATGTGGGGCGCACCTTAGAGTTGAGCATCGAGCTGCCTTACTCAGTGGCGCGCTTTCCCAAAGACAGCAAATATGAATCTCAGGTCGAGGGGTTTCCTGCATTGCAGTGGACCACTCGTTATACCGTTTTGGCCGTGACCATGCCTAATACGGTGCCACGACCAGGGGGGGCACCCCAGCAGGCTGATCTCAAGGTAATCGAGGGGATGAATGAGGCCGGTCTTTGCTTTAGCGTGCAATCTTATGGGCCTGCAGGGGGGCCGCAACCTGATTTAAATCGGGGGCAGGCCGCTTTGTCTGCCATTGATTTAGGGACCTATTTACTCGGGCAATGTGGCACAGTTGCAGAGGCCAAGGCGGCCTTAGAAAACTTACAGGTGGTCATTGAGCCGTTAGAGATTTTAGGTGGGCTGCATACCCCCTTTCACTATGCGGTGCACGATGCGCTGGGTCAGAGTCTAGTAATTGAGTTTCATCGTGGGGTACGTACCGTTTATGACAATCCTGTGGGGGTATTGACCAATGCGCCGCAGTTTTCTTGGCATCTGACCAACTTAAACAACTACACCTTTTTGAGCAATGTCGACCATTCACATGCTCAGTTTATGCAGTACCAGGCCGAGCAACCCGGTGCTGGCATTGCTAAGGCGGGTTTGCCCGTCAGTGATACCTCGCCCGATCGATTTATCCGTGCGGTGTATTATGCCCATTTTGCAGAAAAGCAAACCGATGCGGATCAGGCCGTACAAATGGTGGCGCATATCATGAATAATTTTGATCGTCCGCGCGGTATTGCCATCGATCCGCCCGAGGCGGGCAGTGCCCATTTGCAAGTGGCCGGTACCGCATCTGATCGAGTGCCTACCGAGTTCACGAGTTGGACCAGTATCAGCGATATTGAGCGCCGGCGCCTATATTTACGGGGCAGTGGGGGGATGAACTATGTGTTTTTAGATCTCGAGGCGCAGCTCAAATCAGGTAGCTTTGTGGCCCGCCCGATGGCTAGTTTGTTGACCACACCCCCCAATGTGACCGCGCAATTTTATTAATTTATTGATGTAATTGATGTGCCGTACGCCTGTCCTAGGGCCAGCTAAAAATTAGAGCAGTGTCCGCCAGAGGGGGTTTGTCCTGACCCAATGGCGAGGATGGGTGGCTCTTCAAAGGTGTTAACTGGGTCACTCGTGGCCCAGTCCCACCCAAAATAACCCAGCAGCGCGAGCCAAAAAACAATGAGTAAAAGACGTTGGTTCATGGTGATGCCTGCTTAAAATCTATAGTGTCGACGAATACGTACCCCGATTAATGAGCCGCAAAACGCTACGGGGACCCAGATCCAGCCATGAAGGCTGCCTGTAGAAATACCACTGAGCATGGCACCGATGTTGCACCCAAAGGCCAGACGAGAGCTATAGCCCAATAAAAAGCCGGCGATAATACCTATCGCCCATTGTTTGGCACTCAGAGGTTTCGCATCCGCACGACTGCCTTTGGCAGGGGCCGAGGCGATCCAAAGTGCGCCCGCTAAAATACCGATGTTGGTAATTGAGGTGACATCCATAAACACGGTGTTGGCCAAAGCCTCTTGGTGCACGGGTTGGCTCCAAAAAGCGTTCACACTGGGGTCAAAAGCCCCGGTGGCATGGGCAATTTTGGCAGCCCATAAACCAAAGCCATACACAATCCCCCATGGGGTGCCTGCAATAATGAGGTTTAACACCGCCAAGATGGCCAATAACACCGCCCCTATGAGGAGTTTTTTATTCAACCAGGGGGCAGACCGGCCTGCCCACAAACGCGCGGCCAGTCCGAGGACCAGTAGGCCAACCGCTGTCAGTGCTAATGCACGCCAGGGACCAAAAGTGTCCACCAAGCTGACGGGTTGCATACTGCCCAATGCCAGCCAATGGTCAAGCTGTGCAGCCCCTAAAAAGCTGCCTAATGCAAACATTGGCAAGATAACCATATTTAGAGGAATCCCCAATCCTGCCTTGTAGAGGGTGCCCGAACCACACCCAT
>JAJYTK010000243.1 GCA_021793095.1 Pseudomonadota bacterium | reverse complement strand
GGCATATAACACAGCGGGTACTATTTGCAGCCCTTTGCTGCATATTTTTACTGCCCCTTTAGTCTTGCTTATCTGTAGCGTTTTGCTGTGGACACTGCATGCCTATTGGTAGGTGGTGATTTGCGCCCCGCAGGGGGCGCCTTGTCTTTGAATACTCATGAACCATCTTGCACACTTTTTCCTCCCCCCTGATTCCGGGTTGCCCCTGGTTGAGGGTTATCACCATATGGGCATGGTGGCTTTGTCCGTGCTGGTGCCCATTCTCATGTCCATGATGGCCCTGCAGACCGCCCAGATGGCGCGGGTGACGGCTAACCAAAAATATAAACGTATTGCTCTGACCTTGGGTGCCGTGGCATTAGGGATGGGGGTGTGGGTGATGCACTTTATTGCCATGATGGCTTTTGTGCTGCCCGTGCCGGTGACCTATGACTTGGGGCTCACCGTCTTTTCCATATTGCCCGCTTGTGTGGCGTCGGGGATTGCTCTGCGTATTTTGTCTCAGCGCCGACACCCTACCGTAGTCCAATACATTGTGAGTGCTCTGTGTGTGGGGGTGGGCATCGGGCTGATGCATTATATTGGCATGATGGCCATGATAGTACCCCTAAAAATGTACCATGAGCCTATTTTGTTTGTGACCTCTTTGGTGCTTGCGGTTGGGCTCGCATTGCTCGCGTTGTGGATACGTTTTGGTTTAGAGCAATTTCAGTGGCATCCTATTTGGCGCTTTATTATTAGTGGTGTGGTGATGGGATGCGCGGTGAGCGGGATGCACTATACCGCCATGCTCGCTGTGCGCTTTCATGGTACGCACACGACGGAATCCGCCCAAGGCATTTGGGTGCATACCAGTATTATTGCCATTGGTCTGTCTTCAATTGTGCTCACCATTGGAGTGATGGTGGTGGCGTTGAATGGGTGGGTACGCTCGCATGAATTATATGGCAAGATGCAGCGCAATAAATTCCGATTACAAGCGTTGTTGGAAACCACCGTTGATCCTATTGTGGTGATTAATGAGCACGGTATTATTCGTGATTTTAACCGCGCAGTACAGGGCTTTTTAGGGTATACCGCCAGCGAACTCATAGGCCAAAATGTCAAAATCCTAATGCCCGAGCCTTATCGATCTGAGCATGACGGATATTTGGAAAATTACCGCCGTACCCAACAGGCTAAAATCATCGGCGCTGGCCGTGAGGTCGTAGCTCAACATAAAAATGGTCGTTGTATTCCCATCCGATTGGCGGTAGGAAAGGTTGATCGCTATCCCGGTGAAGAACAGCTTTTTGTGGGGCTGATCACAGATATCAGCGAGCGCCGTGCATTAGAGGCCTCATTGCGTGAGACCGCCACGCGCGCAGAGCAGGCCGCCTTGGTCAAGAGCCGTTTTTTGGCCAATATGAGCCACGAAATTCGTACGCCTATTAATGCCATCGTCGGCTTTAGTGAATTACTGCAGCAAACGGATTTGAGTGAAACCCAGCGTTCTTATTTGAATAATGTGACGCATTCCTCGCGCTCATTATTACGCTTGATTAATGACATTTTGGATACCACCAAAATAGAAGAAGGCAAGGTTGAGTTAGAGATTACTGATTTTTCCTTAAAAGCCATCGCCGCCCAATTAGAATCATCCATGGGATTATCCGCTAAAAAGGCGCAATTGGATTTTCAGGTGCGCTATTTGCCAACGATGCCCGAGTATTTTGTAGGCGATGGGGGGCGCGTGATGCAGGTATTAAATAATTTGGTTGGTAACGCCATTAAGTTCACAGAAAATGGCGGTGTGTATGTGGACTTTTCTTATGATGGCCAAGAGGTGTGCGTAGAAATTGTAGATACGGGGATAGGAATGACCCCCCAGCAGCTAGAAACAATTTTTGAGCCCTTTTCTCAGGCGGATGCCTCTATTAATCGTCGCTTTGGCGGGACGGGGCTGGGCACGACCATTGCACGACAATTGACCGAGGCCATGGGCGGGCGTATGGAGGTGGTCAGTGAGGTCGACCAAGGTACACGTTTTTCGGTGTTTCTACCGTTGCGTATAGGGCAGAAAAAAACACCTCCACAGCCTGCATTCACACCCACCCTCTCTCCCAAACGCATATTGATTGTTGACGATGTTGAGCAAAATCTGCGCTTACTGAGATTAATCCTAGAAAGACACGGCCATACCGTCACAGAGGCAAAAGATGGTCATGAGGCGGTCAAACTGTACCATCGCGATGCCTACGATCTGATTTTGATGGACATGCATATGCCGGGCATGGATGGGTTGCAGGCCACCCAGATCATCCGTCAACATGAGCGCCAACACCAACAGCCCAGGATGCCGATTATTGCATTGACCGCTAGCGTGATGACCGAAGATCGTCAGCGAGCGGCAGCGGCAGGGATGGATGGTTTTGCGGTCAAGCCACTCGACATTGAGCAATTATTTGGTGAAATGGGCCGTATTTTTTCACTGCAGCCCGAGGTTTCGCGGACGACAATACAGAGGGTACCCGTACAAAACCATATCGATTGGGAGCGCGGGGCGCAGCACCTCGGCAGCCGGGCGGTACTAGAGGCTGAGTTACAACGTTTTTTACAGCAGCCCCTTGCACAGCCTCTCAGTGTGCAACAGGCGCGTGGCTATGATTTCGAAGCGTTGCAGCTACATATCCATAGTTTGCGTGGCGTGGCAGCAAATTTATATTTACCCATACTGACGCGCCTGTGTGCAGAGTTTGAGGAATTACTGCAGCGCCAACAGATAGAAAAGGTATTTTCTCGTTGGGATGAATTAAGTGAGACCCTA
>JAJYTK010000242.1 GCA_021793095.1 Pseudomonadota bacterium | reverse complement strand
TAAAAGAAAAACAGCAGGAACAATTAAATAGGGGTGTTTTTTCTCGGTGTTTGTTATGCGTTTTGATGGGGTTTATGTGGCTGGTACCATCCTTTGGTTGGGCACAAGCAAGTGATGCTCCTACAGAAAATCAGGGCCCTATAGACGCCACGGCAGAGCAACCATCATGGACGGCAGAGGATATCACCGGGGTTTGGGAGGTGGTGTCACGTGTTTATTTGACGGTGCCACAAGAAGAGGAGGCTTCTCCTGATTTTATTGCTGATATTGAGGCAGTAAATACGTCGCTGGCTGAGAAAAAAATTATCGAGCGCTTCTCGGATGAGGTCTATAACCACTTTGATTCCGAAATGGGAGGTGAAAATATCATTTATGACCGCTCATCAGATGCTCTGTTTATATATGACACCGGTGCCCCTGTGATTTATCAGTTTACGGTAGCGCAGTATCAAGATGATTTTCTGGATGATGGGGGGCATGACAGCCATTGGGCACATGTGGAAACCATCACTCAAGCGCAACCCCCTATGTTCGGCTTAGAGGTTGAGCAGGTGCGTTATTGGGATGAGCCAGATGAGGATAAGAACACCGCAGAGATGTTGTATTGGGTGAGCTCTGAGCTGCCGTCGTGGTTTTATGAGCTCAAGGGCTTGGGGGTGCCGGGATATGCTTTAAAGCAGTTAAATAGCACGTCTATAGAGGGGCACCAAGTAGACATTCATAAAGAGGCCATTACCGTTCGTCCCATCGATTCTGATGCGTTATTACGTGCTCCTGAGGATGATTTTAATGTGGTTCTGTGGGAGGAGGTGCGTGAAAAAGAGATGGGAGGGCGGGGTACTGATGACCTGTCTATGGCTGATGAGCAGGGGGCAGCATCAGGAGAGACTAAGACCTCTGCCGAACATGAAAGTAAAGCCGAAGTGTCATTAACAAAAATAGAACGTCAGCAGGCTGGTTTTCTAGAGACGCTGATGGCGCGTCACCCCGCGGAGTATGATGCCGTATCCATTTTTCAAGGCGGGTTGGCTCGTGTCGAGCAGGGCGGGCAGACTTTTTACATCAATACGCAGGGAGAGCGCCTCTTTGATCAGGTATTCGATACTGTGTTGATAGATCAACAAAGGGTCTGTTATGAACTGAGCCCTTTCGATGACAATGTGACCACGCATTATTTGGTGGCGCGTGATCAAAAAATGGGCTTGGTCGATCCGCGGACGGGGCAATGGGTGATAGAGGCAGATTATGATTATTTGGAAAAAAGACCGTGCCAGATCCTAAAGTCTCATCAAGAAGGAAGGATAGGTCTATTGACTGCTCAAGGTAAAGAGTTGGTACCCACTGAGTATGAGGATGTGCAGTCATTTGGTTATCAACAATATTTTGCAGTGCAAAAAGAAGGGCAGTGGGGCATTTATGAGGGGGGCGCACAAGAGCTGGTGATTCCTGCCGAGTTTCAGCAGGTCGATTACTGCGGGGGCTGCGGCTCAAAACCCGATTACTTTTATGCGCAAAAAGAGGGTCATTGGGGCTTGGTTGGGTTTGATGGGCAGGTGCAGTTGCCTTTTGAGTACGAGTTTCCTCAACACGCGTATATGCGCGGTGATCAGTGGGTGATGAATTTACAGCGCGATGGCCAAGAGTTGCTCATCCATTTAGGGACGGGGGCGCATTATGCCATTGAGGATTATGATGACATCCTCGTTTTAAATGATTTTGTGGCTTTTATGAAGGATGGGCGCTTTGCCTTATTTAATGGTGATGGTCAGCAGCTCACGGATTTTGAGTTAACCGGGGTTTACGAGCTCGATAACTATTCTGATCAAAAGCTCTATATAGCAGTGGCCAAGGAGGGCAAGCGCGCGATTTTAGATGCATCGGGTACTGAGGTGGTGCCCTGGCTGCAGGCTGAGGATATCAGCCGTTTAAGGCAGGATTATTTTCTGGTCCAGTATGAAAATGAGGGCCGTATAGAACTACGCGATTTAAGTGGGAACGTATTAATACCAGCGCAATATGATGGTTATGGCTTCCTAATCCGCAGAGATGAAACCAATGAATGGGTGGATACCAACATATTAAAAGTGCACAAAGGAAAATTACGTGGTTGGTATTTCGCGGATGAAGAGGTGCTGGTTGAGCCTGCCTTTGACGACATTCGTTATTGGGCGCCAGAGCATGCCGATCATCCCTATATTTTGGTTGAAAAAGAGGGGCTAACGGGGCTTTATGAGATGGATGGTACTGAGGTGCTGCCCCCTGTATACGAGTCATTCAGCCTACTGCAGCCAGGTCTATTGTCTGTGATGCAAGATGGTGGATATGGGTTGATTGACTTAGCGACTACCAAAGAATGGGTGCCCCCGCGCTACGCATCTATGGACGTTTTTAAAGAGAGCAAGATCATTGGCATGTTGCGCTCTTATGAGCAGCAAGAGGCGGGTAGCCGATATCACTGGTGGGATACCGAACAGCAAAAAATGATTGAATTACCCTTTGAAGACTATGAGCCAATGGCCCAATATGGATTGTGGTGGGTATTCGATGAGGGGAAAAGTTATTTATACGATGCCGCGACACAGCAGGTGATCAGCGCTGCCTATGATTTTATTGGTGATGTACATAATGGCTTGATCATTGTGGAAAATGACGGCAAGTTTGGTGTGATCAATGATAAAGGAAAAGAAATTTATCCGCTGGAATATGATATGGCCTTGCAAAATGAATCGGGCTTCATCGCGTTGTCTTGGGAAAATAAAAACCAGTTTTGGGATACCCTTTATTTGCGTCCCGATGGCGAGCCTATTATTTCAGCA
>JAJYTK010000241.1 GCA_021793095.1 Pseudomonadota bacterium | reverse complement strand
CCGATCTATCAGCCCCTCCATCGGTACTGTTATTCGGCCCCTTGGATCCGACCTCGGCCCAGTACCTCACTGCCGATGCACTGAGCTGCCAGTTGACGGGGTGTCATCCTGCAACGGTGGCAACCGCTGTGCACATCCAAGATACCATGACTCTGGACCATATCAGCCTATTACCCCCAGAGCAGATCCATGATCAAATGCGTTGCTTACTCGAGGATCTCAATATCCGTGCCATCAAGGCCGGCCCACTATATTCTGTAGAAGAGGCCAGTATCTTGGGTCAAATCTTGGCGGATTACCCGCAGCTGCCCTTGGTATTGCACCTGCAGTCAATACCTGATTCGGCACAAGTGGGACGCGAACAAGACAGTGATGAAATTATCCAAGCAATATTCGACCTGGTGGTGCCCTTTTGCCAATTGGTGGTCGCCGATCAAATATTGCTACAACAGTGGCAGGCCGAGGATTTGCTGCCTGCCAATCAACATCCGGCGCGTGCGTTGATCCGATTAGGGGCCCGTGCCGTTCTGTACACCACGGCGCAAAGCCCAGGTGAGCACAGTGCTTATCAGCTCTATACCGAGCAAGGCCTGTATCGACAATGGCCCATGGCCAACCCCCTAGAGCGTGTCCAAGATACCGAGGGCATGTTAGCCTGTATCTGCGCCACACAGTTTGCTTGGCAGCTCGAGCTGGCCCCCGCATGCGAGCAGGCAGTCAACTATGTAGATGGGGTCAGCACACATGTTTTTCAAGCCGGCATGGGCCACCGCCTCATTCATCAGGCAGGCATCCTTCAACCCATTACACACAGCAAACAGACATGAATTCCACACACGCGATGACCCCTCTTTTTCCGCGCGGTCTTTACGGCATCACCCCCGAATGGGATGACACCGACCAGTTGCTCAAGGCCATTCGCGCTGCCCACGCAGGCGGGATGAGCGTTTTGCAATGGCGCCGCAAGCACGCCCCTGAATCGCTGGCCCATACCCAGCTAACCGCTGTGGTTGCGCTTTGTAATGAAATAGGCCTGCCCTTGATTATCAATGACCAGCTCGAGTTAGCGATGCAGCATCCGGTCGCTGGGCTCCATCTGGGCAAAGAGGATGGCTCATTGCGCCACGCCCGCCAGAGCCTACACACAAACCAATGGCTGGGCACCTCATGCTATAACGAGTTGGGACGGGCGCGTCAGGCCATCCGCGATGGCGTTGATTATGTTGCCTTTGGGGCGTTATTCCCCTCCACCGTCAAGTCCGAGGCTGTGCGGGCCGAGCTCCAACTGCTGTCCAAGGCCCGCGATTACAGCGCGTCACAGGCACGCACCCGACGCACTGCCATCGTCGCCATTGGGGGCATTACCCCCGAAAATGCTCGCCATGCCTTTAGTGCTGGGGCGGATGCGGTGGCCGTCATCACCAGTTTATTTGAGGCCCCCGACGTCACTGCTCAGGCGCAACGCTTTGTACAATGTTTCGAGCAGTACGCCACCTAAACCACCTGCTCAACCACACTTAAATGGCCGCGCCCAGTCGATGACCCAATGCGCATCGTGCGGGCATGCGGCCTATCGTTTCATTATCGACAAGGATCTCCAAGATTATGGATCGTAATACTTCCCTTTTTGAACGTGCCTGCCAAGCCATTCCTGGCGGTGTTAACTCACCTGTCCGCGCCTTTGGCTCAGTTGGGGGCACGCCACTTTTTATAGAAAAAGCCCAAGGCCCATGGATTTGGGATGCCAACGATAAGCAATACATCGATTATGTCGGCTCATGGGGCCCTGCCATTTTAGGTCATGCTCACCCCGAGGTAATCGCAGCCGTACAAGCCGCCGCTGAAAAGGGGCTGTCATTTGGTGCCCCCACCGAAGCAGAAATCGAGCTGGCCGAACTCATCAAACAGCGCTTGCCCGCCATTGAAAAGGTACGTCTGGTGAGCTCAGGCACCGAAGCCACAATGAGCGCCATTCGATTGGCTCGCGGTCATACAGGGCGCAATAAAATCATCAAGTTTGAGGGCTGCTACCACGGCCATGCCGATAGCTTATTGGTCAAGGCTGGCTCGGGGCTGCTGACCTTTGGTAACCCCACCTCTGCCGGGGTGCCCGAAGAATTCATCCAACATACGATCGTATTGGATTTCAATGATATTGAGGGCGTCAAAGAGGCCTTTGCAACCCACGGGCAGGACATTGCCTGCGTGATTGTTGAGCCCATTGCCGGCAATATGAATCTCATCAAACCGCGCGATGGCTTTCTAGAAACTTTACGCGAACAATGCAGCGCGCATGGCGCCGTGTTGATTTTTGATGAGGTCATGACCGGGTTTCGGGCAGGCCCCCAAGGCGTCCAAGGCATTAGCGGCATTGAGCCAGATCTGACCACCTTGGCCAAAGTCATTGGCGGGGGCATGCCCGTGGGTGCCTTTGGCGGCAAAGCAGAAATCATGGACACCATTGCGCCACTAGGGGGCGTTTATCAAGCCGGCACCCTATCGGGCAACCCAGTGGCGATGGCCGCCGGTATCGCCACACTCAAGGCTGTCGGAGCCCAAGGCTTTTACGAGCGCCTAGAGGCTCGCACAGCGCAGTTGGCCGATGGGCTGCAAAGCCGCGCTGATGCCGCCGGAGTGACCCTAACCACAGACTACGTTGGTGGTATGCTGGGACTGTATTTCAGTGCCGAAAAGCCACGCAACATGAACGATGTGGCCGCCAGCAATATTGAGCAGTTCAAGGCTTTTTTCCACGCCATGTTGGCCGAAGGGGTGTATTTGGCCCCCTCCGCCTTTGAGGCTTGTTTTGTCTCTGGAGACAAAACAAG
>JAJYTK010000240.1 GCA_021793095.1 Pseudomonadota bacterium | reverse complement strand
TCATTGATGACAACGCCTTCGGCTTGCAAAGCCACCACATCCCCATCCTGCAGGTAAACCAACTGCTCGGCTTGGCCGGCTATTGCCAACGCATCAGAGGCCAAAAAATAACCCTGCGCGCCAATCGCCATCACCAGTGGCGAACCCTCGCGCGCACCAATCAATCGACCCGGCTCTTGGTCGCACAACACCGCCAAGGCATACGCCCCCTGCAAGCGTTGGCAGGCCGCCTGCACCGCCGCGAGGATATCCCCTTCATACAGGGAATGGATTAAATGGGCCACCGCCTCAGTATCGGTCTGGCTTTCAAAGACATAGCCCTGCGCCACCAACTCGGCCCGTAACGCTTCGTAGTTTTCAATAATGCCGTTATGCACCAAAGCGATTTCTCGACCCTGCCCGGCTGAGCAATGGGGGTGTGCATTCATGGTCGCCGGCGCCCCGTGCGTGGCCCAACGCGTATGCGCAATCCCAGCAGCACCACTCACATCAGCCTGAGCCACCGCTAAGGCCAACTGCGCCACGCGCTCAGTACTGCGTAAACGCTGCAACCGCCCATCTTTAAAAACCGCCACACCACAAGAGTCATAGCCCCGATACTCTAATCGGCCCAGCCCCTCGAGCAAGATGGGCACACAATTCCCCCCATCCAAACGAATGGCACCAACAATTCCGCACATGCCCTTTTCCTTTTAACTCACATGCTGAGTGTAAAACTGCTCATAACGATCCAACATCTGTTCTACCCCATGCTCCTCACGTACCCAGCGATAAGCCGCTTGGACCTTTTCCTGAGTACGCTCGGGGTCGGTGAGCACCGCTTCGCAAGCATCGGCAATGGCCTGAGCATCACCGACAGGGCACAACCAACCGCGCTCGGCGCTCACAATGTCAGGAATCCCTCCAGCATCGGTGGCCACTGCCGGGACCTCATACAGAAATGCATCTAATAAACTGCTGCCCAGCGCCTCCATGCGGGAGCTCAACACAAACACATCAAAAAGGCGATACGCATCCTCGATATGGGGATTAAAACCCATGAACCGATACACCGACTCTAGCCCTAATTCTTTGACCAACTGGCGTGCCGCATCCGCTTGATCACCTTCCGCGCCAAAGTGCAAAAAGACAAAATTGGGATAATTTTGCTGTAACTGATGAATGGCTCTGATCAGGGTCAAAGGATCTTTTTCCCGTGTTAAGGCCGCGCACGTCCCTAGCACCCGCGCCCCTTCTGGTAATTGAGCACGTATGGGCTGCATACGTTGCGGATTGGCGGCCACATAATCAATGGCTGAGGGGATCACCACGGGGTCAAAGCCCAGGCTGCGCGGCGCCTGAGCGGCGGCCGCACTGATCGCAGCAAAAGCCTGTATTTGCCGCCATTTACGGCGTGTTTTCCAGCGTTGCAACCATTGGATTCGATGAGAGCGATACAAAGAAAAAGCAGTCCGCCGTGTAAAAGCGATGACCCCCTGTATGAACGGCCGCATCAGGCTCAACAAGGTCAAAGTGTTGGCCGTTTGCGCATGCCAGACATCAAAATACTTTCTATAACGAAACAGACAATACAGCAGATGTAAACGATTGCGCGCGGCAATGATGCGCACCTTGCCGGTATCCAAGCGATGACTCAAAGGTTCACCCGCGCGCACCACCACGGACACCTGATGGCCGCGCTCGGCCATGCCGTGCGCCATGAGCAGGGTCTGACGCTCGCCCCCGCGCCACCCTTTTTCAAAGTTGAGGTATGCGATACGCATGAAAACATCCCGCTAAACAAGTATGGGGTCAGAGGCAGGATTGAGATGGCGCATGACATTAACCACCACAGAGCCCAAAGCACAAATCACTGAGACATAAATGCCCAGCATGGGCCCCCACTCACCCCCGAGGGTAAAGACAATAGCCACCAGCGCGGTGCCAAAACTCTGGCCATACACACGGGTAGTGGCCTGCATGCCGCCTGCTGCAGCAGCGCGGTGCCGTGGCACCCCTGCCAATAACGCTCTATTGTTAGGTGTTTGGAACAGCCCAAAACCGGCACCTGCCGTGATCATTGAGGCCAGCACCCAGCCAAAATGACTAGAGGCATCGAGAAACGTCAGCCAGCTCATCCCGATGGCCATCCCTGCGCCCCCCACAATACATATTTTAGCAATGGAGATGCGCCCCGATAAATATCCAGACAGAGGTGCCATCAGCCCTACACCGAGGGACCACGCCCCTAAATAAAGCCCCAACTCACTGTAGCTCAGCCCCATCACCCGCTGAAAATAAAACGGCATGGAAACCAATCCAGCCATTTGTGAAGCAAAAGAAAAAGCTGAGGCCGCCACCGCATAAGCCACCGGAGTAATACGGAGTAAATCAACGGGCACCAGCGGCGCCACCTGACGTTTAGACCGGCGCAACAGCACCCGCGCACTCAAGCCCGCGGCAATAAAGCACACAACAGAAACCCACCAACGAGAAGCAATTAAATCCAAACCTAAAATAGACAAACCAAAGGCAGGCGCCACCAGTATCCCCGCCCACCAATCAAAGGGGCGCGTACTGCGCGTCCCAGTGGGTAAAAAACGTGCCCCCAGCACCAACACAGCAGACACAGGCACGGTAATCCAAAAGATCCAGCGCCAATTACCCACCTCAAGAATAAAGGCACCAATGGAAGGTGCTAACACTGCCGTCATGGAGACCGTCATGGCATTGAGGCTCAAGCCAATACCTAACAATCGCAATGGATAAATATTGCGTACCAGCCCACCAAACAAACACATCAACATGGACGAGCCCAACCCTTGGGCAATCCGCGCCCCCAGCAACATCGGGAAATCT
>JAJYTK010000239.1 GCA_021793095.1 Pseudomonadota bacterium | reverse complement strand
CGGCAAATGCGGTTTCCGGATGGCGGTGGAAATCATGTCGCCAGGCGCTCAGCATTTCTGTGGCAGGGGGGTGTAAGCATTGGGTCATGGGCCAATCTCGGCAAAATTTGAGGGTTGATTTGAGCCTGTGCATCAAAGGTGCACAGGCACAGCAGTATCTATTATCCGGCAATGCAAGCCCTCTGCACAGGGGGATCTGCCCGGAGGCTAATTTTTTTGACGCGATGGTAAAAGAGCTTGCTCTTGTGAAACCTCTTTTTCCGCAGTTAGTATAAATATTCGAATAGCAACAATAATGAAATGAATCAGGAGGATGACATGAGTAATGAGGTGCAACAGCTGGGTCGCGGTTACTACTGGCAGGATCTCGAGGTCGGTCAGCAGTACAAGACCTATAAGCGCACCATCACAGAGACCGATATCGTCAATTTTATTTCCGTGACGGGCATGCTCGAGGTGATTTTCACGGATCATACCTATCAGGGTGCGATTCAGGGCCGCCCGGTGCCGGGGAGTCTGACTTACGGGATTATCGAGGGTTTGCTCATGCAGGGCATGATCCAGGGCACTGGCCTGGCGTTACTCGAGGTGCACAAGAAAATGTTGGCACCGGTGGTGGCAGGCGATACCATTTGGGCCTTGGTCACCGTGACGCATGTCCGTGAAACCTCTAAAGGGGGCCGAGCGATTGTCGATACACACGTCAGCGTCAGAAATCAGGATGATGTTGAGGTGATGAGCTATGACGTCAAACGCATGCTGGCAGGCCGTCCTTAACACTGCGGTTATGCTGTGGAAAACCCTTTTGCCTAGTAATAATACTGATTAAAAAACGGCAAGGGGCACCTACACTGAATGAACACAAAAAAGCACTACTTTAAAAACTGGAGGGACAACCTATGTCAATGCTTACACGTTCCATGAGAACGCCTGTAGTGGCCAGCCTATCCGCCATGGCCATTTTTGGATTGAGCCAAATGGCCTGGGCAGATGAGGTCTACGAGATGGATGTCAACAATTGGACATCCGCCTCTCATCACTACACTAAAAACGTTTGGGACCCTTGGACGAAAATGGTCGAGGAAAAGACCGATGGCCGCGTTAAAGTCCACGTCCACCAGGGCAGTGCCTTGGGCAAGTCTACCTCTGTTTATCAGGATGTACGGGGGGGCCTCTATGACCTTGGGGTGGTTGTCCCTAACTACATCTACGATACCAAGTTTTTCCCCTATACCATTGGCAATTTACCCTTTGCTTTGGATGGGCCCGACGGCGCGATGACCGTCCTCCAAGAGTTTGTTGAAAAGTACGCCATCCCCAATCTAGAGGATGAGTTGGTGGTCTTTCAGACCATGGCCACCGATAGTTATGATGTGTTTTCTCGTGAGCCTATTCGCAGTGTTGAGGATTTCAAAGGTAAAAAAGTACGTATTAATGGCAAGAGTGAGCGCCCCTTTGTAGAGGCCTTGGGGGCCGTACCGGTCTCGATCCCCGTCGAAGACATCTACGAGGCCTTTGACAAGGGCATGATGGATGTGGCCTATTACACGCCCATTGGCGGTTATTCTTTCAAGTTTAACGAGCCCGCGCCTTATTTTTCCGTCTTAGCGGTGGCGGCGACTCCGCTGACCCCGGTGATGAGCCTCGATTTTTATGAGAGCCTGCCCGAAGACTTACAGCAGCTCTTTGATGATGAGTTAGGGCCAGCATTGACGGCGATGTTCCGCGATAGCTATACCGATCTACTCCAAGAATCTCATGACGGTCTGCGCGAGGATGCCGAGAGCAAGGGCGAGTTTATCGAGCTCGACGAAGAGACCATTACCGAGATCCGTCAGTTGTCCAAGGGGTCTTGGGATGCCTGGGTGCAGGATGCCAATGACAAGGGCTACGATGGCGAGCAAATGGTCGAAGACTATTTTGCCCTCTTAGAAAAACATGGCTACGAAAAACCCTTTTAAATGATATCGGCAGGCGGGGCCTATACGCCTCGCCCGTTTACTCTGCCCGATGTGGCATTACGATGCAAAGGGGGGGGGCATGCAGCTGTTTCGCAAGGTCATATTTTCGTTGACCACAGTGGTGCGGACCGTGGCGCTGTCGACCATGGTCGCCATGATGTTTTTTATTTTTTTTGCCGTGCTCAGTCGGCAATTTTATCGACCCGTGATCGGTGATATCGAACTGGTCCAGCTGGGCATGGTGGTATTGATTATGTTTGGTCTGGCTTATACCGAACAAATCAAGGGGCACATCAGTATTGGCATTTTTGTCGATCGTTTTCCACAGAAATTGCAGCGCCTGCTGGATTGTTTGGGCTATGCACTGACCATTGGGGTCACGGGCCTCATCGCCTATACCTTTGTGGGCGTCGCCCAAGAGCATCAATACCAGATGCGTCTATCTACTGATTTGATGACCATTCCTTTTTATCCCTTTGATTGGGTCATTGTGATCGGCTTTTGTACTTGGGGGTTAGAGGCGTTGTTGGGGTTGATCGACTCCATAATCGGCCTTTTTGAATAAAAGCTTATAAAAACGATAGAGAGACATTATGGCAGTCGAGTATGTCGGCCTCATTGGCATTGGGGTCATGTTTTTACTGATGTTTTTACGTGTGCCCATTGCCATCTCAATGAGTGTCCCTGCAATTGGGGGGATACTGTATTTGAAAAGTTTCCGCACGCTGTCCTCAGTCATTGAAAGCGTGGTCTGGAATCAGAGCTTTAGCTATTCCTTTAGTACCATCCCGATGTTCGTATTGATGGGCGAGCTGTTGTATATCAGTGGCATTAGCTCTGAGCTTTTTTCCGCCTTTAGACTGTGGTTGAGTCGCGTACGC
>JAJYTK010000003.1 GCA_021793095.1 Pseudomonadota bacterium | reverse complement strand
TCTGACCCTCGAGGTGAAACCAGCTATTTTTTATATTTAATACCATGCTTAAGAACACTCCTCCCCATCCTATAGAGTCCGTACTTTTGGCCCCTCTGACAGAAGAGGTGGTCAAACGTTTGCAAGCCATTCGCCTGATGGCCTTTGATGTGGACGGTGTCCTCACCGATGGCCGCCTCTGGTACGGCGATCAAGGCGAGGTTTTCAAAAGCTTTCATGCCCTGGATGGCCACGGGCTACGCTTACTCAAAGAATGCGGTATTACAGTGGCCCTCATCACGGGGCGCGAGAGTGCCATTGTCACACGGCGGGCCAGTGAGCTGGGCATCGCAGAGGTCCACCAAAACGTCCGTGACAAGCTTAGCTGCCTCAAAGAGATTGCTAAGGAGCGCAACCTCACCCTGGATCAGGTGGGCTATATGGGTGATGACCTCATTGATATCACCGCCATGCGCCAGGTCGGGTTTGCGGCGAGCGTGCCCAATGCCCCCCATTACATTACGCAGCTCGCACACTGGGTGGCCCACTTAGCAGGAGGCTCAGGCGCTGCGCGCGAGTGCTGCGATTTAATCTTGGCAGCCCAAGGCTATTTAGGCAATTACTTCGCAGCCGATAACCCCACAGGCCTGACAGGTGTCATACAATAAGCCATGCGTGATCGCCTTCCTTCTCTCATCACCGTTGCCTTGCTGATTACCCTGGTGGCGGGTACTTGGTGGTCTGCGCACTACACCATGAGCACCATTGAAATCGATCCCCCGCGCAAGCTCACGCACGAGCCAGATGCTTGGGCGGACGACTTTATCATGTTGCGCACAGACTCAGACGGTGCAGCCATCAACCGACTCGAAGGCGATTATTTCGAGCACTACCCCGATGATGACTCTTATTTTATCGTCGAGGCCGTCGCCACTGGCATCCGCCCCGATCGCCCCATCACCATCGGGCGTTCTGACGAGGCCGTGATGGATGATGACGGGGCCCGTATTACCATGCAAGGCAACGCACATGTTCACCGCGTCCCCACCCAAGACCGTGCCGCTTTGGATATTTATAGTGATGTGCTGGTTATCTTTCCAGACGATGATGTTGTTGAAACCGATGAACCTGCTCATATCGTGGATGGGCGCTCTACCCTAGATGGGATAGGCATGCACTATGCCAACGCGACTCGCCAACTACAGGTCTTTTCAGCTTCTAACGTCAAACTCTCTGGCCAGGATCGCCAAGAACGCCGCACTCAAAAACAACAAGAGGACACCCAACCATGACCCCCGCCCGCCTTTCTTTATTTTGGCTACCTTTTGTGGCGATCCTCAGCCTGTGGTTCAGCCTGCCCTTGGCCGCCCAAACCACCGAGGAACCCGAACCCGATACCATTGTTATTTCAGACACGCTACACCACGATGACGTCGAACGCTTGAGCACCTTTACCGGCGATGTGGTCATGACCCGCGGACAGTTGGTACTGCATTCCGATCGCCTGGACCTTTCCGAGGACGAGGACGGCTTTCAATACGGCGTGGCCACCCTAAAAACCAGTGATAGGGTCCGCGTCCGCCAAGAAAATCCTGAGGATTTTGAAATCATTCGAGGCGAAGGACTACGCGCCGAATGGGACGGCAAAGCCGAGGAGCTCGAACTGATTGGCCAAGCCATCATCACACGTTATGTTTGTGGAAAACCCGTGGATGAGGTGCGCGGAGAGCGCGTCATTTATTATCAGAAAACAGATACTTACGAAGCCTTTAGCGGGCCCGAATCATCCGCTGATGATCGCCGCGTACGCTCGGTTGTCCGCCCGCGAGGCGTCGCTGACAAAGCCATTGAAGAGTGCCGTGAACAACAGTCTAAACAATAATCCGCAACCCCAAACATCTGCCCGCGAACAATCTGGCCCACAGCGCCACTCGGGCTCTTTGCAGGCCATCGGCCTGAGCAAATACTACGGCCGTCGACAGGTCGTCAAAGACGTCTCGATGCAGGTCAATAGTGGCGAGGTGGTTGGCCTTTTGGGGCCTAATGGCGCGGGTAAAACCACTAGTTTTTATATGATTGTGGGGATTGTTCCTGCGGATGCCGGACGTATAGAAATTGACGATACCCCCATTACCACCCTGCCCATTCACAAACGTTCGCGCATGGGATTGTCTTATCTGCCTCAGGATGCTTCGGTATTTAGGCGTCTCAATGTGGAAAGCAATATTCGCGCGGTGCTAGAGCTTCAGGTTGACGAACACGGCCGGCGCATCAAAAAAGCTCAAATACAAGAGCAACTGGAACACCTGCTTGAAGAACTACAAATCACCCATATCCGTAAAAATACGGCGGTTTCGCTCTCAGGGGGAGAGCGACGACGCGTAGAAATTGCGCGCGCACTGGCCACACAACCCCGTTTTATCCTGCTCGATGAGCCTTTTGCAGGGGTGGATCCCATTGCCGTTATTGAAATTCAGCGTATCGTGCAGTTTCTCAAATCGCGCAATATTGGTGTGCTCATTACCGACCACAACGTACGCGAGACATTGGGCATCTGTGATCGGGCCTACATCATCAGTGATGGTGCGGTACTGACCAGTGGTCACCCAGAGGATATCGTCAAAAACCCCGAAGTACGCAAGGTTTACCTCGGTGAACATTTCCGCATGTAAAACCCTCATGCAGGAGTCATCGGGCTTATGTATACTGAACTTAGAAGCTTCTCCGCGGCAGTGCATTTTGCCTGCCTTCATCACTACAACAAGGAGCGTTCTATGAACATTAGCATTACTGGCCGCAGTGTAGAGGTAACCCCCGAAATTCGCAGCTATGTTGAGAGCAAAATCGGCAAGATTTCGCGCTTTTTCGACAGTGTGGTCGATGCTCAGGTTATCCTATCGGTCAAACGGGTTGAGCACATCGCCGAGGTCACACTGCGCCTACCCGGCAAGGACATCCACAGTCAGGCGACGGCAGAGTCTATGCTTGCTGCCATTGATCTACTCGCTGACAAACTAGAACGCCAGGTGGTCAAACACAAGGGCAAACAACAAAACCACGGCCATGAGTCCCACAAACGGATGGAGGTTCCTAGTCCTTAGCCTTTATTGGCTTTCGGTTGCATGAAAACACCAAAATAATTAACCAGCCAATCAATAAAGCCCCCAAACCTCATCGGGGGCTTTATTATTTCCCTTATTCGTATAAAAATGAATACTCTAACTAACTGCTTCGTCAACATCCGTTGTATCTATGAGCTTACTGTCGCGCATCTTGCCCCCTTCTAATATCGTTCTTGATATTCTTGCTACCAGCAAAAAACGTGCTTTTGAACAAGCAGGCCTACTCTTTGAAAATAACCAGGGCATCGCCCGCAACGCGGTATTCCACAGTTTGATCTCTCGCGAACGGCTCGGCTCTACAGCACTGGGACATCAGGTGGCGGTCCCACATGGCCGTATTAAAGACCTCAAAGACCCTATTGGTGCCTTCATGCGTCTGAGCGAGCCCATCCGTTTCGACATCAGTGATGGGCGCACCGCTAATCTGCTTTTCTTTTTACTCGTGCCTGAGCACGCAACCCAAATCCATCTGGATTTATTGGCCGAAATCGCCCAACTAATGTCTGATAGCAGCTTGCGCGAGCAACTCCAACAAGAAACCGATCCGGTTGCTATCCACCATTTGCTCACCCAAACTGAACTCTAATCCGCTCCCATGCTTTCCATCGCCACCCTCGTCGCCGATAACCAGGAACGCCTCAAGCTGCAATGGCTCGCCGCCCAAGCACGCGCCCAGCACATCACCCTCGCCGACGGCATGGCAGCCGATCTCATCGGACACCTCAACCTCATCCACCCCGCCCGTATTCAAGTTTTGGGCAACGAAGAGCTCGCCTACTACACGCGATTCGATACCAAAAGACGTCAAGTCCATATCGAGGATCTCATTAAAAGCGGTGTCCCCGCCATCATCATTGCCAGCGGCAATAACGCCCCGCAAAGCCTCCTGCAAGCCTGCATAGAAAACGATATTCCGCTTTTATGCAGTGCCTTGGACTCCGCTGAGGTCATTGATATTTTACGGGTCTATCTGGCCCGCCGTTTAGCGCCCAAAACACTGATGCATGGGGTCTTTTTAGATGTGTTGGGGTTGGGCGTTCTCATTACCGGGGCCTCCGGTTTAGGTAAAAGCGAATTGGCGCTTGAGCTGATTTCACGAGGGCATGGGTTGGTTGCTGATGATGCTGTCGAGCTACTGCGCACCGCACCCAGTGTGATTGAGGGCCAATGCCCCGAGCTACTGCAAAACCTACTTGAAGTCCGCGGTATTGGCTTGCTGGACATTCGTACCATCTTTGGCGAGACCTCAGTACGCCGCAAAATGGCGCTGCGCTTGATTGTCCATCTGACCCAAGAAAAACCCGAAAACTTTGAACGTCTACCCATCGCCCCCCAGTATCAGAGTATTTTAAGCGTCCCCATTCGTCGGGTGAGCCTGCCCGTTGTCGCAGGCCGTAACCTCTCGGTGTTAGTCGAGGCAGCCGTACGAAATACCATCTTGAATTTGCGCGGCATTGATACGACACGTGAATTTATTGAGCGTCAAACTCAGGCCATCGCGGCCAGCCGCTCAAGCGAAGGCCCTAGCAACGACTCACACTGAGGCGCACTGCCGTCGCGACGGGCTGGCGATTTAACGAGGTACTTTCCATCCGATGCAGACAGTCTATATAATGTTTGCATGCACAAAATTATTTTACTGACTGGCATTTCCGGAGCAGGTAAATCAGTGGCCCTTAATCTTCTCGAGGATACCGGGTTTACTTGTGTGGATAATTTGCCCGTGCGCTTTCTCGAAGAGTTCCTCGATCACGCCTTAAACAAAGGCGTCGAACGGGTGGCGGTGGCCATTGATGCCCGTACACCCGATGACCTCAACGATCTTCCCAATGTGTTGCACCGCCTGCGCGAGCTGGGCTTGGCATTGCGTGTTATTTTTCTGGACGCGAGTGACCACACCCTCAAGCAGCGCTATTCTGAATCACGCCGTCGACACCCGCTCACTGATCGGTTACGCGCCCAGGGCGACTCTCCATCACTGAGCACATGCATACAGACCGAGCGCGAGCTGCTGGCCCCACTACGCGAGACCGAATACCTCATTGACACCACTGACCTCACCCCGGGTCAATTGCGTGCCTGGGTACGCGATATTGTCCAAGCGGACCGTGCGCCTTTAGTGCTGACCTTTGAGTCTTTTGCCTACAAACGTGCGGTGCCGAGAGATGCTGACTTGGTCTTTGATGTGCGCTGCCTCCCCAACCCGCACTACGATCCCGAGCTCCGCGACCTCACCGGTAAAGACGAGGCCGTTGCCGAGTGGCTCAGCCGCTTTGGCAGCGTACAGAGCCTCATTGATGATATTGCCCAGTTTGTCAAACGCTGGCTACCACTGTACATTCAAGACACACGCAATTATTTAACCGTTGCCATTGGCTGTACAGGCGGCCAACACCGTTCAGTCTACGTCACCGAGCAGCTCGCACGTATCTTTGCTGATCACCAACCGCTGCTCGTGCGGCACCGCAACCAACCCCCCGAGCAAACCTGATAGTCTTATAGATGCCATGAAAAAGTCTTTCCCGAGTATCACTACCTGGTTGATGCTTTTAGCCCTGACCATGATTCTGGCAGGCTGCGCAGGATCTTCTGCCAAACGCGGCGGCGGCTACTACAAAGACGATGGACCCATGGCCAATGCACCCAAAGACTTACACCTCATCCCTGATGCCACCCCCCGCATCGAGCCCTTTGCACAATCTAATTTGCGCCCTTATCAGGTGATGGGCATGCGCTTTGAGCCTATCCGAGACAGCCGCCCATTTAGCCAAACGGGCACGGCTTCTTGGTATGGCAAAAAATTTCATGGCAATACCACGGCCAACGGTGAACGCTACGACATGTACGCGATGACGGCAGCGCATCCTACGCTGCCCCTGCCCAGTTATGCACGGGTCACGCGTTTAGACAATAATAAAAGCATCATCGTACGCATCAACGATCGCGGCCCCTTTCATAGCCAGCGCATTATTGACCTCTCGTATGCCGCCGCCTCAAAATTAGACATGATCGGCCCAGGCCACGCCAAAGTACGGGTAGAGGCCATCACCCATGACGATATCCGAGCCGGGCGCTACCAACAAGACGCACCCGCCGAGCAGAAAAAGGCCTTTGCTCGCGCTGATCAAGACACCCCCAAACAGTCCTCGCCAGAGCGCAGCCCCAGTGCTGATCCGCTCAGTGAGTTTATCGCTAGCCAAGAACGGCTTGGTCAACAAACAGCCATGCAAGACAATAGCGCTCAATCACAAGCAGCGGATCAGCCCGCGCGCCAGGACGGCTTCTTTTTGCAATTTGGGGCATTTAGCTCACGTCAAACGGCCGATAAGCTCGCCCAGCAACTTAATAACGACCTAGCACAGGACTACAATCAGCCCGTGCATATCAATAACCATCAAAATTTCTACAGAGTGCGTCTCGGCCCCTTTAATTCACGCACTGAAGCGGCCAACGCCGCAACCAAGGTGCAACAGGTCACCGGCCAATCCACTCAAATCACCTACGAGGACTGATACCTCCTCGCGCACTAGGATATAAACAACCACAGGAAAAATAGCGCACTGGGGCATGGCGCGCTTTAAGCGGGCCTTATACTAGTGATCCGAGGTATTGGCATCGCGCAGGCGTAACGCACAGTCATACAATAATTGCCTGCTCAGACCCGTGACCTGCATCGCCATCCGAACTGCATCACGCACTGACATCTGAGTGAGCAAGACGGTCAGCCACCGCTCAGTCTGCGCATCAACACCGGTATCCTCTGATTGGGCAGCGGGGTGAATAATCAACACAAACTCACCGCGCATCCGATCGGCATCCGCTTGAACCCAATCACGCATCTCGCCCAAGGTGGTCGTATGCACCTGCTCAAAACGCTTAGTCAGCTCACGGCAGAGGGTCAGCTCGCGATCGGGGCCGCAGATCAGTAATAAATCCTCTAAGCTCTGTTTCAATCGATGCGGGCTTTCATAAAACACTACTGGCAGCTTTTGCGATGCCCATTGTTCAAACCATTTTTGACGGGCGCCTTTTTTATGAGGACTAAAACCAGCAAACACATAAGCCGGCTGGGCATCCGAGGTCACCCCGCTGGCCATCAAGGCGGTGGTCACCGCCGATGGCCCTGGGATGGGCTGCACCTGCAGCCCTGCTTGACGTACCTCATGGACCACACGCCCGCCCGGATCACTGATGGCCGGGGCACCGGCATCGGAAATCAACGCCACTCGTTGACCCTGCTGCAGCTGTTCAATCAAGGCGGCCGCTGCCTGCGCCTCATTGTGGCGATGCAACGCCCGCACCGGCGTACGCACCCCCCAGGCCTCTAATAAGGGCCGCGCGGTACGGGTGTCTTCGGCTGCAATCACATCTGCCCGCACCAAGGCCTGCCAAGCACGCAACCCCAAATCACCCAAATTACCGATGGGTGTCGCCACCACATACAAGCAATGGGTCGGCCATTGCTGCTGATTCAACCGCTCCACTACTGACTCTAAAACCCCTATTGGCACCATGGCAAAAAAGACCCCTTTGAAAAATAAACATCATCCCACCGCCGCTCAGCCCACTGACTACGGCTGGCGATACAGCCACCTACGCGCACAACAGGCGCAGATCAAACAATTACAATCGTTGCGCAAAAGACAACGCCAACCCTTAGCCAGGGTCAACACTAGGGCCCCCGCTGACGCACCCAAAGGCTCGCCAACACAACGTGTGGGACAGCACTTTGAACAGCGAGCGGCGCAGTTTTTACGCCGCCAAGGCTATCAAATATTGACGCAGCAACTGCGCTACCCCTACGGAGAAATCGATCTCGTGGCCTGGGCCGATCCCTATCTGGTGTTAGTAGAGGTCCGTCACCGGGCCTGTGCGCATTACGGGGGCGCACTGAGCAGCATCAACGGGCAAAAAAGACAGCGGCTGCGACGCGCGGCGCTACACACCTACCAAGCGTACCAAAAAGCACTGCGCCGTCGGGATTTATTATTACGCTTGGACGTCATCGCCTTTGAGGGGCAACGACTCCACTGGCTACCCAATGCAATCTCTTACGAGTAGATACCTCCCTAAAAATAGACACGCGTTAAAATAGAGGTTTTCGCAGTTATTGATTAAACTTGTAGCACCGAGGCAGCTGCATCGGTTTCCGGGCTTGCGGGTTAAACGCCCCCGTTTTTCATTTTTACCAGACAATTTCGCTATGGATCTCACTGCTCATATGCACGCCCATTTCATGGACAGTGCCCAATCGCTCCAAGAAAGCGCCCAAGAGCTTACAGAGCCTTTGACTGCCGCAGTCGAACTGCTCTTTGCCACCCTGACCAATAATGGCAAGATTCTTGCTTGTGGCAATGGCGGCTCGGCCGCAGATGCCCAACATTTTATTGCCGAACTGGTGGGGCGCTTTGAGCGCGAGCGCCTGCCCTTGGCCGGCATCGCCCTCAATACAGACACCTCTATTCTCACTGCCGTTGGCAATGACTATGGCTACGATGCGGTATTCGAGCGTCAGGTCAGCGCCCTGGGTCAAACGGGTGATATCTTGGTCGCCATCAGCACCAGCGGCAACTCAGAAAACGTCTTGCGCGCTATCCAGGTGGCCCACGAGCGCGACATGGTGGTCATTGCCCTGACCGGTAATGATGGCGGTAAAATCGCCTCTGCCCTGGCCAGCACAGACATCCATCTCTGTGTGCCCCATCATCGCACCATGCGCATCCAAGAGGTCCATATTGTCCTGCTCCACGCCATGTGTGACGGTATTGATACCCTATTACTCGGAGAACCCCTATGATCAACCGCCAACTTTTTCTCAAGCCTGTGGCCATTTTGCTCTGCCTCTTTATGATGACGGGCCTTTTAACGGCCTGCGCACCTGTTTTAATTGGCGGCGCAGCCACCACCACGGCGGTGGTTGCTGTTGATCGACGCACCACTGGGGAACAAGTCGAGGATAAATCAATCCAACTAAAAGCAAGCAGCGAGGCCAGAAAAATACTGGACGAAGGCCCCGGTCGTGTCAACGTTCACTCATATGCCGGTCGCGTCCTATTGACTGGGGATGTCCCCAGCGAAGAGGACCGCACTAAAATTGTCGAGCAGGTGTCACGCATCGACAAGGTCGTCCAGGTCATTGATCGGCTTCGCGTCGGTGAGCCCACAGAGATTGGAGTCCGCTCTAATGATACTTGGATCACCACCAAGGCCCTCTCTAACCTGATTAACACCAAAGGGGTGCCCACACGCACCATGAATGTCACCACTGAGCGTGGCGTCGTTTACCTACAAGGGCGTGTCACCTCCGAAGAAGGCGAGCGGGCCGCCAAAGTCGCTGCCGGTGTGCCTGGGGTCAAAGAGGTGGTCAAGCTCTTTGAGGACATCAAACTCGATGATCTCAAAGAAGATGGCACCATCAAAGAGGATTTTGCCGAAAAAAGCCAAGGTAAAACCTCAGAGCCTGCCCCACGCGTTGAACCCGAGGCCATCCCGGTGCAATGATCGATTCGCCCATGAGTAGCTCTGTTTAAACCATGAAACATATATTACGCATCTTTGCCCTGCTCTTTATCAGCCTGAGCCTAACCGCCTGTGATGATCTGTTTTCCGATGAAAACACGGCCCCTAATGTGAGCTTCCAAGACCTCAAAGGAGTACGTCACGAGCTCAATGACTTTAGAGACAAAGTGGTTTTAGTCAAATTTTGGACCACCGATTGCACCACCTGCATCGCCCAAATGCCAGACAATATCGCTTATCAAGAGGAATACGGGCCGCAGGGCTTTGACATCATTGCCATTGCGCTCAAACATGATCCCATTGATTATGTCCGCAATTTTACCGAAAGCCGCCAGCTACCTTTTATAGTGGCCAGTGACACAGATGGTGAAATTGCCAAGGCCTTTGGAGATGTCCGCATGACGCCGACCGCTTTTCTGATTGACAAAAAGGGGCGCATTTTAAAGCGTTACCTCGGCCTCTACGACAAAGATGCGTTTAGAGAAAACGTAGAAAAGGCGCTCCGTGGTTAACTCCTAAGACAGCCGACACAGTATCTGCTAGTCTAATGAGAGTCTAACCACATTGAGACCGACAAAAATAGAATGATGAGTACCTCTAATAACGCCCCTTATTCTGCCTCTCTCAAGGCAGAAATACTTTCCGAAGCCCTGCCTTATATTCGGCAGTTTCACGGCCGTACAGTCGTTGTTAAATATGGCGGCAATGCCATGACAGATGAGCAGCTACAACGTAGTTTTGCCCATGATGTTGTGCTGCTCAAGCTCGTTGGGCTCAAACCCGTTGTGGTGCACGGAGGCGGCCCACAAATTAACGAGGCTTTACGCCGGGTGGGCAAAGAGGGCAACTTTATACAAGGCATGCGGGTCACCGACGCTGAGACCATGAAGGTCGTCGAGTGGGTGCTGGGCGGTCAGGTGCAGCAGGACATCGTCATGATGATCAACGAGGCCGGGGGCAAGGCTGTTGGCCTCACTGGCAAGGATGGCTGCCTGATGCAGGTCCACAAAAAGCTGCTGCCCGACCAAGACAACCCTGACAAAATGATCGATATTGGTTTTGTGGGGGAAATCACGCGCATCGAGCCTGCCGTTGTCCGCTCTTTACAGGCAGGTGAGTTTATCCCCATTATTTCTTCTATTGGGTATGGCGAGGATGGCAAAGCCTACAACATCAACGCAGATGTGGTGGCCGGCAAAATGGCCCAAGTCCTAGGCGCAGAAAAGCTGGTCATGCTCACCAACACTCCAGGAGTACTAGACAAGCAGGGCAACCTCTTGCGCCGCCTATCAGCGCAAAATATTGATGAGCTCTTTGCCGATGGTACGATTTCTGGTGGGATGCTCCCTAAAATCTCGTCTGCCTTAGACGCCGCTCGCTATGGGGTCAACTCAGTGCATATCATTGATGGGCGCGTGCCGCACTCTTTACTGTTAGAAATACTCACTGACGAGGGGGTGGGTACCCTGATTAGCGCACACTAAAGCAGTCGCTCAGGCATACCCCCCTACTAAAAGCGCAGCACAGCTTAGCCTATGTGGCCTCAGAGTCTACGCTACCAAAATCTCATCGCCTTGCGTCCAGATCACCCCCATCCTATCTGGCTTTTTGATCTGGACAACACTCTGCATGATGCCTCTAAAGGTATTTTTGACCAAATCCATCGCTGCATGATCAAGGCCATCCAAGATCTGCTCGATGTCGATGCCGCGCAGGCCGACCGATTGCGCGTTGATTATTGGCGCCGTTACGGGGCCACCCTCTTGGGGATGGTCCGCCATCACCAAATCTGCCCCCACGAGTTCCTGGCCCGCGCTCATGACTTTGATGTGACGGCCTATATTCACCATGAGCCCGGTCTAGATGCCGCCTTGGCCCGACTGCCTGGACAAAAGATCATCCTCACCAATGCCCCCTTGCAATATGCGCGCACCGTCCTGTACGGAGTTGGTATCCACCGCCACTTTCAAAAAATCTTGAGCATCGAGAGCATGCAGCGGGCACTTTATTTTCGCCCCAAACCTTCGTTGGCGCTCATGCAGCAAACACTGGCACGGCTGCAGATCCACCCTGCGCAATGCCTGTTTATAGACGATACCCGCATCAATTTAAAAAGTGCCGCACAGTTGGGCATTCGCACGATATTATTCGCCCACCCAGAAACCCCTGGCAATCGGCGCTGGATGGGGCGCCCACCCTACGTGAATCTCAGCGTGCGTAGCATCCGCGAGCTCAGCCAACGCGCTCACGAACTACTCTGAGCCGCCGCCCGCCGTCATCATCATGATTCGGATAGATTAGGAGATGGGTTCTTTGCCGCCTCGGCCAGACCCTGCCACTCGGGTGCCGGCAACTCAACCCCGGCATGCGCCAAAATACGCAGCACTGAATGATCGATTAATTCTTGTACATTTTGCGGGTGAAAATAAAAAGCCGGTAAAGGCGGAAACACGACAGCACCCATTTCGGTTGCCGCTGTCATATTGCGTAAATGAGCGAGATTAAAAGGCGTCTCACGCACCACCAAGACCAACTTGCGGCGCTCTTTTAAAGTCACATCTGCCGCGCGCGTGATTAAATTATCAGCCAGCCCATGCGCGATAGAAGCCAGGCTGCGCATCGAGCACGGCGCCACCACCATGGCATCAATGGGGAAACTGCCACTGGCCAAGGTCGAACCAATATCTTTAAAAGCATGCACCGTATCGGCCAACGCTCGAATCTCATCACGGCTGCGCGCAAGCTCGTGTTGTATGTTGAGCCATCCCGCCGGCGAAATGACCAGATGCGTTTCTACCTCTGGTTGGTCCTGCAAGAGCTCTAAACAACGAACGCCATAACAGGCACCGGTAGCACCTGTTATGGCGATGACAATTCGTCGTTGCCGCGGTGAATTACTCGTCAGTGAGGATTTTTTCATCACGCAGCATTTTTTCTAGCTCACCATTTTCGAACATCTCGGCCATAATGTCCGAGCCACCCAAAAACTCGCCATTGAGATACAGCTGGGGAATGGTGGGCCAGCTGGAATAAACCTTGATGCCCTCACGCACCTCGTTATCATCTAGCACATTGATGGTGACTACCTCTTTGAGCCCCACAGCGCGCAAAATTTGCACGGCACGAGCAGAAAACCCGCACTGAGGCATCTGCGCGGTGCCTTTCATAAATAAGACAACGGGATGCTCTTTGACAGTTTCATCAATAAAAGTCTGAACTTCGCTCATTTTGCTCTCTCATAAATTAATTGTACCGCCCGAAATACGCGGGATTGATGCTAAATCATGAATGCTACGTACCTCGGAAAAACCTTCTTTTAGCATTAATTCTCGCACGGCTTGGTGCTGATTCCAACCATGCTCCACCCACAACGCACCCTCTGATCGCAAAAACTGCGGTGCACCCGCGATGATGGCCTGCAAAAATTGTAAACCATCCTGACCATCGGTGAGTGCTTGGGTGGGCTCGGCACGTAGGTCACCCTGTGCCAAATGTACATCAGCAGCGGCTATATACGGTGGATTGGAAACAATAACATCAAAAGTATCCTGTGCCGACAAGGCATCGTACCAACTGCCTTGTAAAAAATCGATGTTCCCACCACAGAGGGTGCGGGCATTCTTTTTTGCCCAAGACAGCGCGGTGGGACAGACATCAGTGGCCACCACAGTGGCTTGCGGACACTCCAGAGCCAGGGATATCGCCACGATACCGCTGCCGGTGCCCAGATCTAAAATACGCGGATGCTGAAAACGCGGCAACACATTTTGAAGTACATGGGTCACTAAGACCTCGGTCTCGGGACGCGGAATCAACACCCCGGGCCCCACCTCAAAACGATGCCCCATAAACTCGCGCCACCCCAGTAAATAAGCCATGGGCGTGCCCTCGAGACGCCGGGCTTGTAAATCATGATAGTGCTGCCAATCGGCAGCAGCAATAGGATCCCGATCGTGGGCAATCAACCAAGCCCGTGATACCCCAAGAACATGCCCCCAAAGCATATGCTGCTCTAATAAGGGCAATGGGCTTTGTCTTTGCGCCTGCTGAATGGTCTGGAGGGGCAAGGTCATCGCTGCGGCTTAGCCCTCGGCCAAGGCCGCCAACTGAGCGGCCTGATGCTCATTGAGCAGTGCTTGTACCAACTCGTCTAAATCACCCTCCATGACCAAATTAAGCTTGTGCATGGTCAGATTGATACGGTGATCGGTGATGCGCCCTTGAGGAAAATTATAGGTGCGGATACGCTCTGAACGGTCTCCTGTCCCCACTAAACTCTTGCGCTGTTCGGCCTCTTGTGCCTGCATTTCTTGGACCTGTTGATCCTTGAGGCGAGCGGCCAGCACCTTCATGGCCTTTTCTCGGTTGCGATGCTGCGAGCGGTCATCCTGACACTCGACCACCACCCCCGTTGGCAAGTGCGTAATACGCACCGCTGAATCTGTCTTGTTAACGTGCTGCCCACCCGCACCACTGGCCCTAAAGGTATCTACCCGCAAATCCGCTGGATTGATCTCGATCTCATCGAGCTCGTCTGCCTCGGGCATGACCGCCACCGTGCACGTCGAGGTATGGACTCGGCCTTGGGCCTCGGTCTCGGGCACACGTTGCACCCGATGGGTACCCGATTCAAATTTTAAGCGCTCATACACCCCATCGCCATCAATACGCGCAATCACCTCTTTGTAACCTCCGATCTCGGAAGCACTGGTAGAAACAATCTCAACCTGCCAGCGATTATTTTCAGCATAGCGGGTATACATGCGCAGCAAATCGCCCGCAAACAAAGCGCTCTCATCGCCGCCTGCCCCTGCTCGGATTTCTAGATACACCCCACGTTCATCATCAGGGTCCTTGGGCAACAACAAAATCTGCAACTCAGACTCGAGCGCCTCAAGACGATCTTTGGTGGTCTGGTATTCTTCTTCGCCCAGCTCTTTGAGCTCGGGATCACGCAGCATCTCTTGGGCAGTGAGCATGTCTTGCTCGGTATCTACATAGGACTGAAAATTCGTCACTACGGGCTCAATCTCGGCCCGCTCACGAGATAACCGAGTAAAATTATCCATATCAGCGGTTGCATCGGGATCCGATAACAACGCATCGATTTCAATCAATCGATGCGACAGCTGCTCCAAACGATTGCGCATGGATTCTTTCATGAGAATTTTTTCCTTGGTATCGGGGAAAAGCAAAAAACAGAACCGGCCAGTGCAGGCCTATCACCCAGTATAAAAACAAATCAACGCTAAGAACGTCGACGCTGTGTAGTGGGTAACAACTCGGGCAAAACCTGCAATAAAGTATCGCGCTGCTCGCCCTGACTATTTTTTAATGTTGTTAGGGGACCATGTAAAAAGCGCTGACTCAGGGTGTGGCTCAACCACTGTAACACCTCGGCGGGATCATCCCCACGGGCCAGCATCCGCTGTGCACGTTGTAAATCATGTTGTGTCACCTGCTCGGCCCGCTCTTGGACATCGACCAAGGTCGGCACCAGCGCGCGGTTTTCTAGCCACTGCATAAAATGCTGCACCTGATTATCGATGATGCTCTCGGCCTGCAACACCGCTGCCTGGCGTGCATCGCTGGCCTTTTGCACAATACCCGCCAAATCATCTACCGAATACAGGTACACATCAGAAAGACGGGCGACCTCGGACTCGATATCGCGTGGCACTGCCAAGTCCACCATCACCATAGGACGATGACGGCGGGCTTTGATGGCGCGCTCGACCATGCCCAGCCCCAAAATGGGCAAGGTACTGGCGGTAGAAGACACCACCACATCGTAGTTCTCAATCTCGTCTGGCAAGTCGGCCAAACGCATGGTATTGGCATGGAAACGCGACGCCAGGGTCTCGGCGCGCTCGCGGGTGCGATTGGCCACCACCATTTTCTTGGGTTTTTTAGTGGCAAAATGCGCCGCACATAGTTCGATCATTTCGCCGGCGCCAATAAACAGCACATTGGTCTCGCCCAAATTCCCAAAGACGCGCTCAGCCAAACGCACCGCCGCTGCCGCCATGGATACCGAATGGGCCCCAATCGCCGTCTGCGTACGTACTGTTTTGGCCACAGAAAAGGTTTGCTGAAACAACTGATGCAGCAACGTACC
>JAJYTK010000238.1 GCA_021793095.1 Pseudomonadota bacterium | reverse complement strand
CAATGGCGCGTAAAACATATAATCCTTTAGCGGTCCGAATAAGGGCTAAAGTTAGCCCAAAAACAAAGGACAAAATAAAGGAATACACCCACATTTTGATGGCAATTACAGCACCTTCAAGCAGGTACGGAAGCGTCAAATAACCTAAAATTTCAGATAGCACTTAAAACCTCTTACTCGTTAAATGCATTGGGCGCCCCCTATCCGCATAGAGACCGACGGGGACGCCGCTTAGGCGCTATAAATGAATAGGAATTACTTCCTTCTACTTTCCAGAATGTCTTGCACTACCTCATCAGGATCTTTTTTGATAAAAACATTTCTATCCATGCCATATTTGAGCGAAACCTCTTCGGCCATGGGTGATTCAAAAAACTCGATGATATAAGGCAGTAGCTCTTCACGTAGCTCAGAGTCCTTCTTAAAGGCGATTGGCCAATAGAGAGGATCACCCACTTGATCGAGGGCGACTTCTAAATGGGGGATGCTTTGTGTGGCTGCCCACCACATATTGACATCATCGATGGCGCCCTCTACACGCTCATTTTGAACACTATTTAGACGGTCCATAATGCCGCCACTGCTCGGGGTGGGTATGGCGCCCTCTCCCTCATCACAATATTCGGCATTCATTTCATTGACCGCTCGCTCGGTAGGTGCCGAGAAATGCATGCCTATTTTCTTGCCGCAAAAACTGGACCAGTCAGTCACGTTTTCAGCAAAATCTTTGGTAGAGATGATGCCAAAATAGGACTCTACTAGGGGAATAAAATCTAAGTGCTCAAAGCGCTCGTTAGTGACATAAATCCCTGAGCCAATATCTACACGGCCTTGAATTAAAGCGGGTATCTCATTTTCAAAGGCCATCTCGCGGTACTCGAGGTTATAACCTGCTTTATCGGCGGCATAACCCAAAACCTCTGCCTGCAGCCCCTTCCATTTTTCATCCTCATCCAGATAGTTATAAGGCTTGAGTGGCCCCGAAAGGACGACGACCAAGGTTTCATCATGTTTTTGCTCTTGGGCTGCAACAGCCTGAGTCACAAAAGCAGCACTAACTACAGCTGCGCCAACAGTTGTTAGGAATCGAGTTGAAAGTCCCATTCCCCCCTCCTGAAGTTATATGGGTGAAATAAAGTTAAAAAACAACCACTACTGCTCTTTGCTCCAAGCATCTGCTTGGGCGCCATGAAAAGGAATACGTTCGCGATACGGTTCATAACGGCCCGCATCTATTTCTGCCTGCACATGGGCGGCAATTTCTTCTAAAGTGGCGAACCAGACGTTGCCTTTATTTTTCATATACGTAATCATCTGATCCATACGATCGCAACGCGCCAAGCGCCCCATCACAAAGGGGTGCCAGACAGAAATCCACAAACCGCCATACTTCCAAGCCGCCTCAAACTCGGCCATAAAAACGTCCATGGCCCGCTCTGGAGAATTGACTTGCATGTGGTAGCCCAAATCCGAATTCACTGTAAATTGGGGCCAATCATCCATTGCCCAATCCGTAGGCAACTCGATCACGCTGCCGCGATCCCCTTCAATCACGTAGGGAACATCATCCCCCATCAAAGAAGAGTCATACTGAAACCCTTCTCGCGCTAAATAATTCAAGGTGTTTTTGGAAAATCGATAACTTGGGGCACGAAAACCCCGCGGACGCTCGCCAGTTACCTCTGCCAGCGCATTTAAACCGCGCATGAACCAGTAATCCTCCATTTCTGCAGAGAGATTATTCAAGCGCTCATGCAAGTACCCATGCAAGGCAACCTCATGACCCTCTTGGATTATTTGCTGAATCATTTCCGGGTAGGTTTCTGCCGTCCAGCCAGGGACAAAAAAGGTCTGTTTTATATTATGTTTGGCATACACCTTTAAAATCCTAGGCACCGCTACGCGGTCATAGCGTAGCCAAGAGTTGGTCCCCACCATCGTGTCGGCGCGCCCTGGGTGGGCATAATGCGTCAACGTATCAGAATCAATATCAAAAGTGATGGCGACTGCACACCTTGCGCCGTTGGGCCACTGCACTGGATTACTAATCATGGGAACTCCTTATATGGAACGGATAAATTTCTAGCCAATTAAATGATTAATGTGATTCAACACGTCAGGGCATCGGCAACGGCCGGTAGCCCCGAGCATAGCGCTGCACATTTTGCGCCCAGATCTTGGCCGCCTGTAAGGCGTAATCATCACGCTGCCCTGCATTATGGGGCGTCAACATCAAATTGGGAGCCGACCACAACGGCCCCTCGGCTGGATAAGGCTCTTGCCGCAGTACATCTAAAGTAGCCCCTGCAATTTGCCCTCTACATAGGGCCTGATATAAGGCCTGCTCATCCACCACTTCACCACGCGACACATTGATCAGGTAGGCACTGCGCTTCATTGATGCCAAGGCTTTAGCATCAATGAGTGCATCAGTCTGTTCGCTAAGTGGCACCGTCAACACCACAAAATCGGCCTCACTGAGGGCCTCGCTCAACTGCTCTATCGGGTACATCACATCAGCGGCAGGATGTTTTTCTGAACTGCGGCGCACCCCTAAAACCCTCATGCCTAAATGCTTTAAATGCTCTGCCAATAGGCCGCCAATAGCCCCCATACCCACCACAACTGCAGTCAAATTTTCTGATACAGCTGTGGGGATCTGCTGCCATACCCGTTGTGCCTGCTGTTGTTGAAAAGACGACAAATGCCACTTGTGCGCCAACACCGCCATAAGAGCAAACTCAGCCACCACCGCAGCATTCATCCCACGCACGGTAGAGAGCATGATCTGGCGATTGGTTTGTTGTAAAAAATCAGTTAAATGATCAGTGCCCGAGGAGGTTGTTTGTATCCACCGCAGCGTT
>JAJYTK010000237.1 GCA_021793095.1 Pseudomonadota bacterium | reverse complement strand
TAAAAATTTAAGGCACTCACGCTTTTAATCATAGGTAGACGCAGTTTGGCTGGCTTATTTTCCACACCTCTTAAACGCAGCAAAGCAATGGCGCTGTCCTTGCTGTTGGCTGTTGCCCTCATTTATGTATTGACCCGCTATTTGACCGACTTGCAGGGCCTGTGGGGGTTTGTCAACGCATTTTCCGAGGCCGCCATGGTGGGCGCATTTGCCGACTGGTTTGCAGTAACCGCTATCTTTAGACATCCGATGGGCATACCCATCCCTCATACGGCGATTGTACCCCGCAAAAAGGCGCAACTGGGTAAGCATTTAGGGCGGTTTATTAGCGAGCATTTTTTAACCAATGAGCAGGTCATGACACGTCTCGAGGATGCTCAACTAGCACCTCGAGTGGGCGCTTGGCTGGTACGCCCTCACAACGCTCAAAGAGTTTCTTTAGCACTGACTAATGGCCTGCTGCAATGGCTGGGCGCGCTTCGAGATGAGCGCGTTAGTCGCTTTGTCAAGCAGCGTTTAATACGCCGTATGCGGCACATGGATACCACGGATTTAGTGGCTCAGTTTTTCTTATTGCTCACTGAAAATGGGCGCCACCAGCAGGTGTTAGATTTGGTTTTGCGGCAGCTCGCTCGTTGGGTACAAAACCCGAACGTCAGACGACAGATAGCGACCATGCTTAGCCGTGAATTAGAGCAATCGCTTTATTTAAAAAGACTCAGTGCTTATGCGGGTGAATGGGGGACGGCACGGTTAATCAATATGCTGGCGCAGGAAATTGATGCAGTATCCACAGATCCGCGACATCCCATGCGCCGTCGTTATAGTGCTTTAATTAACGGCTGGATTGTACGTTTGCAAAATGATGCGCAATATAAGCGTGAATTATTATTGATTCAGCGCCGCTTACTCAATAATCCTGTGTTGCAGCAATATTGGAATACCATTTGGAAGGAAATGCTGGACTGGGTTGAAAACGACCTGAGTCTAGGCCAGCACGCACATATTCATGCCCAATTAGAATTGGCAATACAAACCTTGGGGCAGCAACTGATGGATGATCCTGCCTTGCAAGAGTTTTTTGAAGAAAAACTGCATGACTTTGTGCCGAGATTCATTGATCGCTTCCGAGACCCAACAGCACGTTTTATAGAAGCGCGTGTGGTGGCCTGGAGCGATCAAGAGTGGGTAAATACACTGGAAAATAGTGTGGGCAAGGATTTACAATTTATTCGAATTAATGGCACCTTGGTTGGCGGGCTCGTCGGCATCATAATCCATACCATCAATTTATGGATCTAGGTGCTTTTGGCATCTCTCACCGGATTTAGTTTTGACGACTTTGGAGGACCGCCTGCTTAACGTAGGGGTCTAGCCCGTCTTGACGCAATAACCAGTCTTGGTAGTCACGAGGTAGCTCGGCAATGAGTTGCCCTCGATGTTTACCAAATGGCATGGTCGTCGGAATACGCGCCTGCTCGGACAACAACCAGAGCGTTTCCCAGTCACTGGGGACTTGGCGACCTTGTTCATATAGACAATCAAATAATGCGAGCAAATTAAGTCGGCAGTTGTGAACATCGGCCAACGCTGAATGTGCCTTTTGTAAGCGCTCGCGGGCATTTTTACGATCAAAATAATAAATGAGCGCAGACTGACTGTGGCTGTCTAAAAAAGGCAGCAAATGACGTGCCAAGGCGAGGGTGCAAATACGTTTTACGCGGGGTTGGCCAGATACATTCCAATCATAATCAATATTATGCCCAATGATGTATTGCACATCATCGGGTAGTGAAAAATCGCTGGCGGGAGGGCAGTCTTGCAGCTCTTCATCTAATATGTGATGGGTGGCCAAGGCGCCAAGGCTGATTTTTTGCTGTGGCTTAAAGCGTGCCTCATAATGCTCCGTCACTGTTAAATCATTTGGGTTATCAACTTTTAACCAGGCGGCTTCGATAATCTCCGCGGGGTCATTACCAGTGGTTTCTGTATCAAAAATAATTGCAGACATATTATTCCTATGCATTTACCCCACTTGAAAGTGAGTTTCAGGGTAAGTGACGTGACTACTTTTACGCGTGGCCAGTACGTAGACCAAGGTGAGTGGCCCCAACCGGCCGAGGTACATATAAAGTAAAATTATCATTTGACTGGGCAGCGATAATTCCGCAGTAATTCCATCGCCCATGCCTGTCGTGCTAATTGCTGAAACGACTTCAAAAAAGACACTTCTAAAGGGCAACTCATCGAACAGAGAAATTAAAAATACACCTAATAATACCCAGGTTGTGGTGACGAATACCAGTGCCAAGGCTTTTTGAATGGTGCTAGGGGGGATGGTGCGATGCATTAAGACGACCTGCGCTTGTTGGCGAAAATAAGCGCGGACCGCTAAGAAAAGCACAATAAGAGTGTTTATCTTAATCCCGCTCGCTGTGCTAAAGGAACCGCCGCCAATGAGCATATAAAAGATAATGAGCACAATGCTGGCATTTCGCATATTTTCGGGTGCCATGGCTTCAAAACCAGCTGTGCGGCTCGAAATCGTCTGCGCCCAAGAGGCCAGTGCCTGCTGCCACCAGGAAAAATCTTTGATCGTCAGTGGGTTTTGTGCTTCAACCATCCAAATAATTAAAAAACCAAAGATATTCAGCAGGGCTGTCGCGATGATGACTGATTTAGAATACACACTAAAACGTGACCACCGACGTTTATGAATCAACTCTTGAAGTACGGGAAAGCCAATTCCACCAATGATGATGCTCGAAGTGGTAATCAAAACCGTGACTAGATCGCGATGAAAAATGCTGTTATCAGGTGCATATAACATGAAGCCCGCATTGTTGAATGACATGGAAACATGAAAAA
>JAJYTK010000236.1 GCA_021793095.1 Pseudomonadota bacterium | reverse complement strand
GCCGAAAGCGCTGCACAGCGGTGCCTGATAATAATAATGCTTGGGGGGTGGGTAACTGCTCTTGGGCTAAAAGAGAATATAATTGAGCGGCCACTGCGGTGCCAAAAGAAAACCCCGCCATGGCCCAAGGCAGTGCGTTAAACTCGGGAAACTGTTCGCGAAACTGTGCGACAAGGGCATACATATCGCGGGTTTCACCCTTGGCGGAATCAAAGGTCCCAGCGGATGCGCCCACCCCTCTAAAATTAGGGCGTACGGCCAACAACCCCAAGTCGGCACACGCGCGACTAATGGTCGTGACGACCTTGTTGTCACGGGTGCCCCCCTCGATGGGCAATGGGTGCAAGACCAAGGCCCAGCCACGGGGAGTGTCGCGTGGCCAATCTAAGGCACAGTCGATGACCCCAGCCTCACCTTGAAATTGTATCGTCTTTGGTTTTTGCATGCTCAGTACTTTTAGGTTAAACAAAGTTTTATTCTAGTGACTGCCTTGCCGCTTGTCGAGATAGTCCCAAGGCATTTTTCCTATCGCATTTTTTGTACCTATGTCCATCCCACTTACGCTTCCAGACCCTACCGATATGGCATCTCGCCTCACACGGATTTTGCCGCGCTTTGCTCAAATAAATTGGGTTCAGCAAACCACCTCAACAAACACTGATTTGGTGGAACAGGCCCGCGATCCGCAAGGCCAGATACTGCGCCCGTGGTTGCGCGGTGCACACTATCAAAGTCAGGGCCAAGGCCGCGGGGGCAAGCCCTGGGACAATACCCCAGGCACTCAATTGATGTTTTCCTGTGCCTTTGATGTGTTTTTGCCCAGTCGTCAACTCCCTACCCTGTCCCCTGCGATGGGGGTGGCGGCCTGTCAGGCCTTGCGTGGTTTGTTACCCGATTGGCATGCTGAACACCTCAGCCTGAAATGGCCCAACGACCTCATGTGGGGGCATGCCAAAATGGCCGGTATCCTGACCGAGGTCACACGGGCCAGTGCCTCACGGCTGAGCCCTGATCATTTTGTGGTGGTGGTCGGGATAGGCATCAACTTAAACCGCGGGGTTGAGTTGAGCCAAAAACTGCAGCGTTCTATCGCTGATTGGCAGCAGATTTGCGCGACCGTGCCCCAAGCCTCAAAATACGGTGCCGATCAATTAGTGGCCGTCATCGCACATCGCTGGCAGCAGCAGCTCAACCAAGTCACCAATAGCGGTTTTGAGCAATTAGTGGATGATTTTCATGCGGTGGATTATCTCTATCGTATGCCCATTAATATCCTCAATGAGGGTATGATCACCCAAAGTGGCATTGCTGCTGGCATTAATGCACAGGGGCAACTGCAAATCCGTTCAGGCACGCACACTCAGGCCATTTCAGTGGGCGAGGTTTCCGTGCGCCCCCAACAGGATTATGCCCGCTCCGATGATGACGCTACCCCCACGCGCCAAGGATGACACGATTGATGAAAGTCTTGTTAGATTTGGGTAATACCCGCCTCAAAGCTGGTTTACTGCGCCTAACCGCTCAGGGACCTGAGCTCGCTACCACTTTTGCCGCCACCTACGATCAGGAACAAGGGCTCAGTCAGTGGCTCGAGCGCCACTTGCAGGCCGAGCCTTGCCCCCAGGTGCAGGCGTTGGGCATCAGTGTGGTGACGACGGAAACACGGCGCCATGTCGAAGGTATCCTGAGCCATCATCAATGCCACGTGCATTGGCTCGATGCATGCACCCCAAACCCCATGGTGCACAACGCCTACGAGGAGTACACCCAATTAGGTGCCGATCGCTGGTTTGGGGCGCTGGGCGCCTGGTATCAACTCAACCCTCACCCAGCACAGGCCCTTATATATTGTAGTTTTGGTACCGCCACCACCATCGACACCATGATTCCACGGGCCGCATTTCCAGCGACACACCGTCCCGCCACACAAAAACCATGGGTCTATCTCGGGGGGTTGATTTTGCCAGGCCCGTCCCTGATGTACCAATCTCTCGATCAACACACTGCCCGCTTGGGCTTGGGCCAAGGTGATTTACAAGATTTTCCCACCAATACCCGCAGCGCCATCAGCAGCGGAATCGCAAACGCTCAAATTGGTGCGTTGACCCAACAAATCCTGAAAACCCAGCACCTCTGCCCCCAGCATCCAGTGTTGATTGTCTGCTCGGGAGGCGGTTGGCCGCTGGTGGCCAATGCCCTGGATCAACTAGTAGAGCAGTGGCCGACCCTCCATACTGAACCCCAGCCCGAACTGCACCACGCTGAGCACTCGGTGCTCCTAGGCTTGGGTAATACCTCAGTACCTACCAAGCAGTCTGCCAATAGACCTTGACCCCCTGTTGCCTTTCACGTTGATCTGCCCCCCTATTCGTCTGTACACTTTGTAAGATTAAGCTTATGCGTGATGCGCGCGCAGGCGGCCTTTGATTTTTTTACAGTCTACGACTAAATTCTCAATGCGTATTTTAGTTGCTTTATTTATCGTTATTAATATTTGGCTATTTGCTCTGGGGCAGGGTTTTTTTGGTGTGGCGCCTAGCGAACAAGGCCGCAGCGTGCCGCCTGCCGAATCCAAAGATAACGCCAAAATAAAAATAGAAAGTGTACGTCAATAATATTCACTCGTTTTTTTAGACATTGCCATGAAACCTATTCGTAAAGCAGTCTTCCCCGTCGCTGGCTTGGGGACCCGTTTTTTACCCGCTACCAAAGCAATGCCCAAAGAGATGTTGCCTGTAGTTGATAAACCGCTGATCCAATACGCCGTCGAAGAGGCCATTGCGGCGGGGGTCACCGAGCTCATCTTTGTGACCGGCAGAAACAAACGCGCCATCGAGGATCATTTTGATCGAGCTCCCGAGCTCGAAGCCGATCTCAAGGC
>JAJYTK010000235.1 GCA_021793095.1 Pseudomonadota bacterium | reverse complement strand
AACGTCTGCCGCTAAGGTTGCAGTATCTTGACGCAACTCTTGGTGCAGCAATAAGGACTCATGCGCTACCCACTGCCGATAAGAATCATCAAACAAGGCTTTGTTAACAGCAGGCCAAATGTTATCGACAGTGGCGTCTTCTTGTAAAAACTCGGGGGCTATTTCTTTATTAGCCAAGATATTAGGTAGCCCTACCCACTCTGTGTATGGGCGTTCTTGCCCTGATTGCCAAGCCATTATTTTACGCATTAAAGGTGAAAGCACATAAGAAATCACCATTGGTTTTTTAAACATCATCCCTTCTAAAGCTGCTGTACCGCTGGCTAATAGCAAGGCATCAGCGGCTTGCATGCACTGCCATGAAAGGGGTTGGTCTGAAACTGTGGTATCTAAATCTGAAGTGCACTTAGCTATTGGCGCGGCCGAGATGACATGGACATGCTGCAATGGATAATCTGACAAAGTGGCTTTTATTTCTTGTGCCCGCTGAGGATTGACAGCGGGGATCAGCAGTTGCAAGTCAGGATGCTGTTGCTGCAAGCGCTGAGCCACCTGGAAAAATAAGGGGGCTAACCATTTAATCTCGGATGCTCGGCTCCCGGGTAATATGGTCAGCACAGGTTGATCTGCACACAGGCCCAACTGTGATCGCGCCTCTAATGTACTGGGCTCTAAAGGGATTTCTTTGGCTAATGGATGGCCCACAAAAGTGACCGGTATGCCCTCTTTTTCGTAGATGGGCACTTCAAAGGGAAATAGAACAAGCATATGAGATACCGACTCGCGGATGCGATGTATACGCTCATAGCGCCAAGCCCATATAGATGGGCTAACAAATTGTACCGTCGGTATGCCAGCCGGCTTTAAAGCCTTTTCCATGCGCAAATTAAAATCCGGGGCATCAATGCCCACATAAACATCAGGACGGGTACGGAGGCAGCGCTTTTTAGTATTTTGATAAATATGCAATAAACGCGGTAGCTGTTTTAAGGCGTCTACATAACCAAAAACACTCAGCGCATCCATATCATGCCATTGTGTTTGCCCCGCTTTATGCAGCTCAGGGCCGCCAATGCCGGTGAATCGGCAGTCAGGAAGTTGCGCTTGAATACCTCGCAATACACGCGCGGCCAACAAATCACCCGAAGGCTCTCCGGCGACCATCGCTATTTGTGTCATGGTCGCGCAAAGCCTCTTTTAGAGCTTTGCACAAATTGTGCGAAATGCTGCAACACCTGATTGGCCTGGTCGCAGTCTGAGGTCAGCCCTTGTATTTCTGCTACGGCTTGTTCAGTCGTCAGTTTACGTCGATAAAGCAAGCGATAGGCCTGCTTTAGCTGGGTGATGGCTTCTGCGCTGTAATCTCGGCGTTTTAGGCCCTCGCTATTAATGCCAATGGGGCGAAAGGGATCGCCCGCACCAATGACGTAGGGGGGAATGTCCTGGCGTACCGAACTGGTACCACCGACCATTGCATGCTCGCCAATTTGAACAAACTGATGAACTGCGGTTAAGCCCCCTAGGACGGCCCAATCACCGACGTGAATATGACCTGCCAATTGCACGCTATTAGCGATAATGGTGTGGCTACCAATCTGGCAATCGTGCGCAATGTGCACATAAGCCATAATCCAATTGTCATCACCAATACGTGTTACACCGACATCCTGAACAGTACCAGTATTGATGGTCACATACTCGCGAATAGTGTTGCCATCGCCGATTTCTAAACGGGTGGGTTCGCCTGCATATTTTTTATCTTGTGGAATGCCACCTATAGAACTAAATCGATAAAACTCGTTATTTTTGCCTATAGTGGTGTGCCCGTCGATCACACAGTGGGGGCCAACCCGTGTGCCCTCATCGATGCGCACATGATCACCAATAATGCTATAAGGCCCGACCGATACCGTGGGGTGTAATTCGGCCGTTGGTGATACGAGTGCAGTTTTATGGATAGAACTCATGCAGACTACTCTTCTATGACACGAATGGCGCACATAATTTTTGCTTGGGCAACTACCTGACCATCTACCAGTGCTCGTGCTGCGTACTTGCACATGGAGCGGCTAATACGCTCGGCATCAACCTCTATACGGAGCTGATCCCCTGGCACAACGGGCTTACGAAAGCGAGCCCCGTCAACCCCTACCAAATAGTAGGCAATTTTTTGACTCGCAGGGTTAACCTCTTCATCATCTTCAAAAGAAAACACTGCAGCTGCCTGCGCCATTGCCTCGACAATCAGCACGCCCGGCATGACGGGATGGTGGGGGAAATGGCCAACAAAAAATGGTTCGTTATAGGTGACATTTTTGATTGCCACCACACGCTCTCCTGGGACCATCTCAATCACACGATCGATAAGCAGCATCGGGTAGCGGTGCGGCAAACGCTCCATGATCTGCTGAATATTAAGCTCCATAATACGAATCCTGATTTATTTTTTTGTCTCTGTTGCTAAATCTTGGAGTGCGCGCTCTAAATCGCGAATCCGCTTTCGCAACGTGGATAATTGGGAAATAACGGCGGCATTACGTTGCCACTGACGATGTTCTTGGTATGGATAGACGCCAGTCATGCGACCTGCATCAGTCACTGAGGAGGTAATCGCAGTCCCCCCCGACACTTGAACATCATCAGCAATAATTAGGTGACCTGAAATCATTGCTGCCCCACCGATAATGCATCGTGCGCCTATTTGGGTCGAACCCGCAATGCCCACGCATGCAGCGATGGCGGTATGCTCACCAATGGTGACGTTGTGACCAACCATAATCTGATTGTCTAATTTAACGCCATCACCTATCTGGGTAGCGTCCAAAGCACCCCTATCAATGGTTGTGTTAGCGCCAATTTCGACATCATTACCAACAACTACCTGCCCCAACTGGGCGATT
>JAJYTK010000234.1 GCA_021793095.1 Pseudomonadota bacterium | reverse complement strand
GGCCTTGCAGCGCTTGCAAGAACATTTTCAAAAAGATCCTAAAGGGGCAGGGCTAATTGTGGTGGAACAACATATTGCACGTGCGTTGCGCATGGCAGATCAGGTGTTGGTGCTGGCCCGCGGAGAACAATGCTTTTTGGGCAGTGGCCAAGCGCTGGATGCCGCCCCTGAGCTTGAGCGCTGGTTGGGGCTGCGGCCAGATCCCCCATGATTGTGGTGCGAGATAAAAAAAGCGGGGCGCCGAAGCGCCCCGCAGAGAAGCAATAAAGACCTTGGGTCTTATTGCCCTTGTTTGAGCGCTAAGCGCCACTGGTGCAGTAAAGGCTCAGTATAGCCGCTGGGCTGTTCGATACCTTTGAAGACCAGGTCACGGGCAGCCTGGAAGGCTTTGGATGCCTGGAAGTCGCGCGCCATGGGTACATAGTGGGGGTCATCGGCGTTTTGCTCGTCCACTACTTTAGCCATACGTTGCAAGGTTTCTTCGACCTGTTCTTGGGTCGTGATGCCATGCAGGAGCCAGTTAGCAATGTGCTGACTGGAGATACGCAGCGTCGCGCGGTCTTCCATCAGACCAACATCGTGGATGTCAGGTACTTTGGAGCACCCAACCCCGTGGTCAACCCAACGTACGACATAGCCCAAGATCCCCTGAGCGTTGTTGTCGAGTTCTTGTTGGATTTCTTCTGCGGACCACTCGGCAGACTCAACTACCGGGATGGTTAGCATTCCCTCGGTAAAGGACTCTTTGGGTCCGTTTTCCATTTCTTTTTGCAGTGCAAAGACATCGAGCTCGTGATAGTGCAAGGCGTGCAAGGTCGCTGCAGTGGGTGAGGGGACCCATGCGGTGTTACCCCCAGCCTTGAGGTGACCGATTTTTTGCTCGAGCATATCTGCCATCAGATCGGGCATGGCCCACATCCCTTTACCAATTTGGGCGCGACCACGCAGACCGCAGTCCAGACCGGTTTGGACGTTGTTACGCTCGTAGGCATCGAGCCACTTGCTGTGACGCATGTCGCCTTTGCGCACCACAGGACCCGCCTGCATGATGGAGTGAATCTCATCACCGGTGCGATCCAGGAAGCCCGTATTAATAAATACGGTACGCTCATTGGCCTCGGCGATACATGCCTTGAGGTTGAGACTGGTGCGACGCTCTTCGTCCATCACACCCATTTTGAGGGTGTTGCGCTCGAGTTTGAGCAGGTCTTCGACACGACCAAAGAGTTCATTGGCAAAGCGGACCTCTTCGGGGCCGTGCATCTTGGGCTTGACGATGTAGACAGAGCCTGCCTTGGAATTGCGCTTGAGCTTGATATCGTGCTTGGCGCACAGCGAGGTAAAGACAGCGTCCATGATCCCTTCGTAAATCTCGTTGCCGTCCTTGTCGAGGATGGCAGGGTTGGTCATCAGGTGACCCACATTACGGATGAACATCATGGAGCGGCCGTTGAGCTTTTGAGGATTGCCATTGAGATCGGTGTACTCGCGATCGGGGTTGGCACGGCGGGTAAAGGTGCGATCACCCTTGGTGATCTCCTCGGTGAGCTCACCGGTCAGCAGACCCAACCAGTTGCGGTAGCACAGTGTTTTGTCCTCGGCGTCAACAGCGGCAACGGAGTCCTCGCAGTCCATAATGGTGGTGATGGCGGACTCGAGCACGATGTCTTTGACCCCGGCCTTGTCGGTTTTACCGATGGCATCATTGGCGTCGATGAGGATCTCAAAGTGCAGCCCATTGTGTACAAAGACGATGGCCTCGGGCGCCTCGGGCTGCCCACGGTAGCCGAGTAATGCAGCGTTGTCCTTGAGGTGGGCGGTAGCGCCGTTATCCAAGGTGGCGGCGAGCTTGCCATCGACGATGGCATAGGCGGTCACATCACGGTGTGAACCTTGGTCAAGAGGAATGGCGTTATCCAAGAATTGGCGGCCATAGGCGATGACCTTGGCACCGCGTACGGGGTTGTACTGGGCAGAGATTTCTGCGCCATCGTCCTCGCTGATAGCATCTGTGCCGTACAGCGCATCGTAGAGGCTACCCCAGCGCGCGTTGAGTGCGTTTAATGCATAGCGAGCATTCATGATGGGCACGACCAACTGTGGGCCGGCCTGCTCGGTAATCTCGGGGTCTACATTTTGGGTGGTGACCGTTACTTTTTCAGGCGCGTCGACCAAGTAGCCAATCTCTTTGAGGAAATCCTTATAAGCCGCCATGTCTTTGATGGGGCCAGGGTTTTGGCGGTGCCAGTCATCGAGCTTGGACTGTAGGTCGGCACGTTTTTGTAGTAGGGCTCGGTTGGTTGGGGTGAGGTCCTCAACCAGCTGGCTAAAGCCTTTCCAAAATTCGTCAGCATCTAGCCCAGTGTCTTTGAGGGCTTCTTGCTCGACAAATTGGTAAAGGGGTTCGGCTACTTGTAAGCCGTAGCAATCGATGCGTTTCGTCATAATTACCCTTTTTTGTCAATGAGAGTTTACGTACTCCCTCTATTATGAGGGTTGTATCGTAAAGGCTCAATGGGTTTTTGGTCTCAACAGTCGATACTTTTTGTATGTGCTGTTTGATGTTTTAGCTAAAAAGTCTATATCTTATAGCATGGAATCAGTGATCGGTTAACCTTTGACAAGGTCTTGTCTTAGTAAGGGACGCATGCGTTATGAAGCACACCCACTCATCCAGAGAAATTTCATTGCAAACACCGGCCCCCATCTCCTTTCAGCGTTTTGATGATGCGCGACTGGCGTTGGCGCGATTACAGCATATTTACGAGCGTAATACAGACTACATACGGCATGCTTTTAACAGCAGCGTGCAACAAGGATTCCCCCCGCGCGTGCGCTTTCGGGCGTATTATCCGGCTTTGCGCATCCAGGTCGACACCTATCAAGAGGTGGACAGTCGCCTG
>JAJYTK010000233.1 GCA_021793095.1 Pseudomonadota bacterium | reverse complement strand
GCTTGGCCTCACGGGCCTGATCCACCGCAACGTGATAAGGCAAAATCAAAGGACAAGCTGAAGAAATCTGCAACCGCTCACGTACGTTGACGCCCCCCTCCTCGAGTTCGGCGATTTCAGCTAGCAAGGCATCTGGGGAAAGCACCACGCCATTGCCAATATAACAAGTGACATGGGGATGCATAATCCCTGAGGGGATGAGGCGCAAGACAGTTTTCTGACCATTAATCCACAAGGTATGACCGGCATTATGCCCCCCTTGAAAGCGTACAACGCCTTGGGCGGACTCGGCTAGCCAGTCAACTATCTTTCCTTTTCCTTCGTCACCCCATTGGGTACCTATGATGACAATATTTTTGCTCATGTTACAAACGCTCAGAAACGGCCTCTACTACCACGGCCTGGGTTAATCCTTTGTTATGAATCAGTAGATGATGTAGTGGAAATAGGTTTGACCACCCATTGATCACCGGACCTAACGATCTGCTGCCGGATAACGAACTCATCAGAGCTCGGGGTTTCATCGGGCAAACACTGCAGTACTACTTTTCCCTGCTGACGTAACTCATCAATGACAGCGAGCAGCTGCGGGTCAGTCCCCCACGGGGCTTGAATCGCAGGGATTTGCGTCGCGCTATCGACAGCAGCTGATAATACGCGTAAGTCCAAGCTAAACCCCGTTGCTGGTCGCTCACGGCCATACAGCTTGCCAATGCCGTCATATCGGCCACCACGCACGATGGCGTTGTGCCAACCCTGCGCATAAACGCAAAACACCACCCCCGTATGATAGCCATAGCTGCTGCCCATATCGGCTAAATCCAGGGTCAAATTATGGGCAGAAAATGCAACGATCAACTCTTGGAGTTGAGCAAATGCATGCGTAATCTCAGGCAGCTGAGGCAGTTGCTGGCGCGCTTTTTCCAGTGTGGGTAGTGCCTGTCCGTATAATTCGGTCAAGCCCAGTAACTGTTGTATCACGCCTCTATCTGCACCTGGAAGGGTCTCACCTAATGCCCGGAGTCCGGGGTTGTCCTTGGCACTGAGTAAATCTAGCACATACTGCGCGTGTCGGTGCAGTACAGCGTCTTGCTTTAATAAAGCATAGCCCACCGCAGGCAGATTGAGGTCTAAACGTGAATTTTCTACCCCAGCCTTGGCAACACTCGCAAGCGCTAACCGAATAATCTCTATATCGGCCTCTACCCCTGCATAGCCGTATATCTCGGCGCCAATTTGCAACCGTTCACGCTGGGCCAGCAAGCCCTCAGGTCGTGCATGCAACACCGAACCACAATAGCACAAACGAGTCACTCCGGGACGATTGAGCAGATGCGCATCAATGCGCGCGACCTGCGGCGTCATATCTGCGCGCACGCCCATCGTACGGCCAGAGAGTTGGTCAACGAGCTTGTTGGTGCGCAAATTTAGAGGGCTGCCTGAAATGGCCTGTAACGACTCGAGGTATTCGGCCAAGGGCGGCGCCACCAGTTCAAACCCGTAGCTACGATAAAGATCGAGCAGTGCCCGGCGCAGCTCCTCTTGGTGGCGCGCTTCAGCAGGCAATACATCTGCCAGATGCTCTGGTAATAACCAATTAGACATGCAAAAAGCCTTTCCGCTAGCTTTGTGGTTTTTTTATGCAAACACAGCAAAAGGCGACTTGGGGTAGCGGCCCGCCAAGTCGCCAAGCAAACACAAAACAGTAATTATATAAAATTTTGCCCTACTTTGGGCTTTTGTTTGCCAAACTGTCTCAGTCTGTCGAAGATTGAGCTTCATTGCCCTGCTGAGCATCTACAGGCAACGGGGTCAAGGGCAGGTCACCCACCTTGCCATCCGTTTGTTTCCAATAACGGAAAAACTCGGAATCAGGCCCAATCACTAATACATCAGACTCAGAATCGAAAGCAGTCTCATAAGCATCTAGACTGCGGTAAAAGCGGTAGAACTCTGGGTGCTCGCTAAAGGCCTCGGCGTATATCGCTGCGGCCTCAGCATCCCCCTCACCGCGTACGCTCTCAGCCTCGGAAAAGGCCTCGGCGAGCAACTCTTCGCGTTCACGGTCTGCTTCAGCGCGGATGCGTTCACTCTCGGCTGCCCCCGTGGCGCGTAAGCGGTTGGCCTCTTGTTTACGCTCGGCTTCCATACGGCGATACACCGACTCAGAAATCTCAGGCGCAAAATCAATACGACGCAAGCGCACATCCACCACATCCACACCTAGAGGTTTGGCACGCTCTTCGACCGACTCACGCACTTCGAGCATGATCTGGTCGCGCTGATTCGACACCACCTCTTTGACAGTCCGCACGTTAACGGCTGCGTTAAGTGCGTCGCGGATTTGTGCAGATAAACGCTCCACCGCCCCACGATCGCTCGCCCCAAAGGTGACATAGAACTGTCGTGGGTCAGAAATACGCCATTTGACATAAGAGTCAATGAGCAAGTTTTTCTTTTCTGCGGTTTGGATCCGCTCGGGATCATTGGCCTCAATGGTTTGCAAGCGCTTGTCAAGCAGCACTACATTTTGGAATGGAGGGGGCAATTTAAAATATAGCCCAGGCTCAGTGATGGTCTCTTTGACCTCACCCAGAGCAAAAACCAGAGCGGCGTCGCGTTCTCGCACAATAAACACACAAGTGGATAAGATGGCCAATACAATGGCTACCACAATGAGAACGGGTAAAAATCGTTGCATACTATTGTTCTCCTAGCGCGAATAAGGCGAATATGGGTTCATCAGCGAGCTATTCGCCGCATCGGCACCAGAGGCACTGCGGCCGGAATCAGAGCGATTATTGCTGGAAGAGCTTTGAGAGGAAGACTCAGAAGATCCATCCTCTGCCGCCGCACTGCTACCCGCCGCATGACGACTCTCGGACGAACCGGAACGGCTGCTGCTAGAACCGGCGGACTTGGTCATGTGA
>JAJYTK010000232.1 GCA_021793095.1 Pseudomonadota bacterium | reverse complement strand
AGTACAGGTCAGCGCCAGCATCGGCATCACCATTTATCCCTTGGATGAAGGTGATGTGGAAAGCTTGATGCATAATGCTGATATGGCCATGTATGCCGCTAAAAAAGCCGGCCGAGATCAGTATGCCTTTTCTCGCCAGGTGCGCGAAAAACTGGGCTGGCAACAAGATGAGGCTTAAAACAAGATGGGGCTTAAAACAAGGCCAGGGGTCCTATGCCGTCGTCTCCTCTGTTTGGCGGTGGGTGCCCATTTTAATCATATGGCCCTGCGCATCCAGTAGCCAGGCCTGAGTATGAGCCCAGGGTGTGAGCAGTGCTCGGGCGGGTTCCTCTGGCATGACGGTGAGGGCGGTGGATAGGCCGTCGGCCAGCATGGCATTAGGGGCCCTGACCGAAACGCTGTGGTACTGCGCAGCACTGCGCCCGGTATGCGGGTTGAGCAGGTGGTGAAAGCCCGGTAGCTGGCCTGGTTTTGTTGTCGAGTGAAAAGGGCTGCCAAAACCCGATGAGGTGGCCAGCGCAGGGCTGGGTTTACCGAGTTGTACTGAGAGCAGGTGCTGATCGGCAGGCTGCGAGGCGCGTGGATCAGCGACGGCCGCCGTCCATTGACGGCCATCGGCGCGGTGGCCATGGGCACGGATTTCGCCCACATCAATCAAAATATCCTCAAAACCATACTGCGCCAGCAAATGAGCAATGCGATCGGTGATGTAGCCTTGGGCGACGCCATTGAGGGTAATGGCCATCTCTGGTTGCTCAAAGCGGATACGGTCGCTCTCAACGGTGATGGCGCGGTGATCTACTTTGTCTAATGCCTGCTGTAGTGCTTGCTCAGAAGGGCCATGGGCATCGCGGCTAGGCGTGCGGAAGTGTGCCGCATAGAGTTCATACAGAGGCTGAATAGAGGGGTCAAAGTGTCCCTTGCTTTGTCGTGCGAGTTGCAAGGAAAAGGCCAATACCTCAACTAATTCTTGTGGAGGGTGAACGAGTTGACCGGTGCGATTGAGGCGGCGTATCTCTGAGTCTGATTGGTAGAGGCTAAATATATGCTCTAGGCGTTTGATTTCATGGACGCAGGCGGTAATGGCCTGTTGGGCCAGGCTTCGATCCGGATGGACCAGTCGCATTGAGGCAGGCGCGCCCAGGGCGGTGCCCCGCCAATCACTGTTGGCTAAGGCCGTGCTCGACCAAGCCCAGCGGGGTATTGAGGCAGCAGCGCCGACGACTGCGGCAATGGTTAAAAAACGGCGACGAGAGGAGGTAGCCTGCATCATAATGGCCTCATTCTGTGTAAAACTAAAAATGCTTGAATGACTGGAGTATGGTTTTATAAAGTCCTAGTGCATCGCGTGGGCGTCCTCATCCATGGGCATGTCCATCCCATGGTGGGCCCCACCCTCGCTCAAACCACTAAAGTATTCATCAGGGATATCATCCAGGCGGACAATGTCCCCGCCAAATTCGGCGGCAAAGGCTTCGGCATCCTCAGCGATAGAAAAGGGCACGGCCTCGGGCATCCCCATCCCACCGCGTTTTTCACTGTTAATGACAAACCAAGCCTCTTGGGCCTCTACCCAGAGATCGCGGGGATTGTCCCAGTCATTGCCCTGGCCCATATCATGGACGTAGGCTGCGGTGATGTCCCGTGGTTCTTCGGGTAGTCGCGTAAACACAATGGTGTCGTGGACCGAGGTAAACCAGATGGGGCGCTCACGACTGGCCAGGTGAATCTGCCCTTTAGGGCCCTCGTGTTCGGGTAACAGCATGCCGCAGTAGTAGCCTGTCGCATCATCAGGGGCCTGCATGGCGACGGGGATTTCTACTTCTTTGGGCTGCTCAGAGCAGGCCATGAGGGCGAATCCTAATAATAGGGAACTGAACAGGAGCAAAAATCTTTTTATCATACCGCTCTCCGACGAAAAGCAACGATGGCCAAAATAAGGGGCACAATAATCCAGGCAATGAGTGCCAAGAGAAAGGCACCATGCGGTAGCGAGCTGCTATCACCAGGGCCTGCCATGCCGCTATAGACCGAGACGCTTTCGGTGGCCATCATATTAAATAGGCGAAAAGCATCGGTGGGGTTGAGCAATAACAAAATATCTAGAGCCCGTTGGCCAATGGTTTGACCCTGATCGGCGACCAGCAGACCCAAGACTGCTGTGTCGTAAATGAGGACAAAAAATAACCACACGCCCACTGCTAAACCGGCCGCTGTGGCGCGCTCACGGACCAGCGCACTGGCCAGACAGCCAATGCTGATAAACGCGGCCCCCAGCAATATGGAGGTTAAGAGCAGATAGGCAAATGCATCGATAGAGCTGGCGGCAAAATCGCCCTGTATCCACAAAGCGGCGCCGGCACAGCCATAGCCAATCAGTGTGGCAATGGCCAAGATGGCCGTTTGGCCCAAGACCTTGCCCACAATGACTTGCCAACGAGAAATGGGGTAGGACAATAACAGCATCAAGGTGCCGCGCTCATGCTCCCCGACAATGGTGTCAAAAGAAAGCAATAAAGCAATCAAAGGCACCAGGAAGATGGTTAGACTGGCCAGGCTCACGACGACGACTGCCAGCGCATCGACTTTGACCGAACCGGTGGGTGCGCTGCCCAAAAGCACCAAGGATAATGCCAAGGCCCCTAACACCAGTGTCGTGGCAATGACCAAACGATTACGCAGGCCAATGCGGATTTCTTGTAAGGCAAGCAGCAGGATATTCATGCGGCCTCCTGATAACGTGAAATGAGTCGATCGTAGAGCTCAGGCAATCCCACGTCGCGGATTTTGATGTCACGGACATAGTCATGTGCCAACAAAGATTTCAATAACGGCATTTTTTCATGGGCAGGTAAAACAATTTCAATGCTGCTTTCCTCATTACTATGATGATGAGCGTGCGCGGGTAGGCTGTTGACGATGGCATCTAAATG
>JAJYTK010000231.1 GCA_021793095.1 Pseudomonadota bacterium | reverse complement strand
CTTGATATAACTGCTCATCAAGTTGCTCTTTTTTAAAGGCCGCAGAAAGCACCCCAACGCCCAAGGGCTTGGTCAAAATCAATACATCGCCTGCCTGCGCCTGATCATTTTTCTTGATCTGTTCAGGATGCACCAACCCGATGGCAGCTAACCCATAAATGGGCTCAACGGAATCAATAGAATGGCCACCTGCAATAGGAATACCGGCTTGTTGGCAGGCATGCGCCCCACCGGCGAGGATCTGAGCGATTTGATCATGCGGCAAGTCATTGACGGGCATGCCAACGATGGCCAAAGCCATCAAAGGCTGGCCGCCCATGGCATAAATATCGGAAAGCGCATTGGTTGCCGCTATCTGCCCAAAATCAAAAGGATCATCCACAATGGGCATAAAAAAATCAGTGGTGGCAATCACTGCTTGGGTATCATTTATCTGATACACCGCGGCATCATCGGCGGTCTCGGTACCGACTAATAGTGATTCATACGCAGCCATACTGGGCATCTCGGCCAGTAGATCGCGCAATACCCCTGGGTCGATTTTGCAACCGCACCCCCCGCCATGGGACAACGACGTGAGACGTAATTTTTTTGTGGTAGACATTTCTGGCCCTTTGATAGCGGCAAACACGTTGCACGGACTACGCCAGAACGGAGCAAATGGCGGAAGGTAGCAGGAGTCGAACCTACCCGGGAGTGTCTAACACCCCCAACTGGGTTTGAAGCCCAGCCGCACCACCCGGCACGATTACCTTCCTTTAACCGTCTGTGGCTATGAGCAATGCATTTTAATACAAAGCATTTACGAATGCGAGTGCTGCCAGCACAGATGCTCGGTAATTAAATAGAATCTAAAAAACGGCTGTCTTTACGCAGATAGTGGATATCTCCAACACGCCGACTAAAACCAATGCGCTCAAAAAACTCTAAGATCTGAATCGTGCGTTTACGCCCCACATTGATGTGATCCCTGTAGGTGGCCACCCGTACCCCAGAATCTGCGGCCAACTCTTTGAGCAACAATGCTAAATCAATGACATGCTCGCGATGATAGAACAAATCGCGCACCACCTGAAAAAGCCGTCCTTGGCGTACCAGCTTGCGCCCAATGGACCGCAATGTTTGCTCATCGACTGAGAGCTCTTTGGCGATGTCTCTAATCCAAGGTGGGTTATAACGGCCCTCCCAAGCAAAGGTCATGATCTGCTCAGCGTATGCGTCCTCATCTGCTGACAAGGACACTGTATGATCAGGCAAATGATACCAAGCCCCATTAAGATGCAGTTGCCCTTGCTGCTGTAAGTGCGTGAGCAAAGCATCCCACAGTACATCAGGAGCACGGGGAGCGACCATACGGCGCAAGCGTGCACGTTCAACCCCCGGATCATCGGGATAACGCTGGTGAGCCCAGGCCAAGGCAGTGAGCAGATCTTTTTCTAATTGCGCCCAGATAGAGGCTGCAATCAATATCTGCTGAGGCTCACCCTCAGGCCCTACCCATACACACCCCTCAGGAGCCGGTTGCTCGGCCCAGCGCGTTTCTGTGGGCAAACGATTCAAAGCCGTACGGCTAAAACCATAAGGTGCATGAACCAACAGCTGCTCAATATCAGCGCCCTGTAATACCGCGTTCATGCTTTCTAACCAATCGATACGCTTTTGACTGCGACGCTTGCGATCAGGGGCATGCACATCCAATACCCGTCCCCCTGCAATGGTATGCCGCGCCTGAGCATCACGCACAATAAAGCGATCGCCTGGCAACACGCACACGGGCTCATCAAACACCAATTGCACCAAAGCACGGTCATTAGGCTGCACCCAATGGGTGGTCAACGGGACACAGTGCGCATGATGATGGGCTGCACCGATATGAATATGTGCCGGCGACCAGGTCCGCAGTTCGGTCTGGCTACTGGCTAGCATGTGCATTTCCACATCGATGCGACGGGTCGGCTCAAAACAATATTCTTCGGCTAGCCATTGACCACGCTGGATGTCATCGGCGCCCACACCAGCAATGTTGACTGCACATCGTTGCCCCACGCGGGCAGTGCTACTGGGCTGATCCTGTGCATGGATGCGTCGTGCACGTACAGGTATCCCTGCAGGCATGATGCGTAAGCGCTCGGCCAGTGGTTGCTGCAGGTCTAAATGCCCCCCAAATACTGTGCCCGTCACAACGGTGCCGTGACCAGACAATGTAAACGAGCGATCAACTGCTAATCGAAACGGACCTTGGGCACGTAAAGCATGAATCTGCACTGCTTGCTCAAACAAGTACTGCCGTAATGCATCAATCCCCCCCTCATCTTCAGGCGCTAGGCTATTGACCGCAAATATTGGCGATGTGGCCAAAAAGGTATTTTGTAAAATATTAGTTAGTTGTGATTTCACCTGTTCTAGGCGAGACGCATCGACGGTGTCCGATTTTGTGATGACCACACAGCCACGCTCAATACCGAGCAACTCTAAAATAGCAATATGCTCATGAGTTTGGGGCATGGCCCCATCATCGGCTGCCACCACGAGCATGGCAAACCGCATCCCGGTCGCCCCCGCCACCATGGTATGGATTAAAGCCTCGTGACCGGGCACATCGATAAAACCCAAGATCTCATCATGATCCGGGATGGGCAAATACGCATAGCCCAGCTCGATGCTGATGCCCCGTTCTTTTTCTGCCGCCAGCCGATCGGTTTGCACGCCTGTTAAGGCGCGCACCAAGGCTGATTTACCGTGATCAATATGACCTGCAGTTCCAATAATCATTGTTTGTGATAAAAATTAAGCCGTAATTTTTCCTCGTCTGCAGCAGACAAGCAACGAAAGTCTAAATATAAATTTTGCTGTTGAATACGACCGACCACAGGCGTCGGCAGCCCGCGTAGCGCCTCTTCGAGTTGTATCACCGCGCGGCTGGTACGGCCTGAACC
>JAJYTK010000230.1 GCA_021793095.1 Pseudomonadota bacterium | reverse complement strand
CACAATTGGAATCATGCAGGTGAGGAGACGACAGCGCACCACATAGTGCGCATATGAAAAGCCTTAAAAGGCAATTAAAGCAGCAACCATAACAAGAACTAAAAACACAAGGGCCAGTGTGAAAGCACTGGCCCTTGTTATTTTCGCTAAGGCTTGTACAGGCTTTACCCGTACACTTTACCCCTACATCTTAGCTGTGAACAATAGCCTGCTGGCGCACCATGGGCATTGGTCAATGTCCCGCCTTGGAAAATACATTGAGCACGATGACCCCTGCTATGATAAGGCCGATACCAATATAGGCTGCCGCATCCAGTTGTTGTTGAAACAACCACAAACCGATCAGCGCGATGGCCACAATCCCTACGCCCGACCAGACCGCATAGGCGATACCCACGGGGATGGTGCGTAATGATAGTGACAAAAAGAAAAAAGCCACTGCATAACCGCTAGCCGTGATTAATGAGGGCCATAAACGAGTAAAACCGGCTGCGCTTTTGAGGGCGCTGGTGGCGATAATTTCGGCAAAAATAGCAATGCCTAGATAGAACCAGCTCATGGGTGTAAAACGCCTTGTAAAATGGTTAGCGTGATTTGCGTAATAGGACCTTGACCGCCCCTTGGCCCCCTTCGTTGGGGGCACAATCACAAAAGGCCAAAACTTGGGGTAGCTGTGTGAGCCAACGGCGGATTTGATAGAGCAGTACCGGCTCTTTATTGGCAGAACCATACCCCTTGCCGTGCACAATACGGATGCAGCGGTGTTCTTCGGCAAAACAATGTTGTAAAAAGCTTTGTAAACGCTCGCGTGCACGATCGAGCGTGGCCCCGTGTAAATCAATGCTGGCCTCTAAGGGCCACTGACCGCGGCGCAAGTTGCGTAATACATCAGTGCCGCAAATGGGGTTGAGGTACTCTTGGATGTGCTCTGTACCGGAATACGCATCATAGTGATCCGAGAGCTGTGCATTAAAAAGCTCATGATGGTGTGATTCCGCCCGCAATCGGCGCTCTTCTAATTGTTGAGGGGTGGCGGCAGGCGCAACGGTATCGGGAGTGGGTATATGCCGTGCCGATGTGCGTAGGGGTTGTACGCTACGCATGGCCTCTTGGAAAAGAGATCGATCACTGGCCGACAGCGCGCTATTTGTTCGATCGAAGCCTGTGCTGAGTTTTTTTCTCACCTTTGTTTTAGGGTGGGGCGATTGGGTCACCGTTTTTGTTGTTTGGGTACGAGAGGCGGGTGTGGACGTGCTTTGCTTTTGCCCAGCCAAAGGCTCGGCGCCGGTCGCTCGTTGGCGAAGCCGGCGCCGTAGCGCATGGAGTTGAGCGTGGTGCTTAGGCTTTACCTTCATTTTCCAACCAGCGCTGCGCATCCAGTGCTGCCATGCACCCTGTGCCCGCACTTGTAATGGCCTGACGATACACGTTATCTTGGACGTCACCCGCAGCGAAGACGCCGGGGATAGAGGTCATCGTCGCCATGCCCTCGAGACCGCTCTTGGTGATGATATAACCATCTTTCATGGTCAGCTGGCCAGCAAAGAGCTCGGTGTTAGGCTGGTGACCAATGGCAATAAATGCCCCACTGACCTCGAGCTCTTCAGTTTCATTGGTCTGATTGTTGCGTAAACGCACACCGGTGACCCCAGTTTGGTCGCCCAGGACTTCGTCGAGCTCATAAAAAAGCTTGAGCTTGATATTACCGTTTTTCACGCGGTCCATCAGCCTATCGGTTAGAATGGGCTCAGAACGGAATTCATCGCGTCGGTGGACCATATACACGGTCTTACAAATGTTTGCTAAAAATAAAGCTTCTTCGACTGCAGTATTGCCGCCGCCGACTACAATAACGTCTTGGTTTTTATAAAAGAACCCATCGCAGGTGGCGCATGCCGAGACGCCACGGCCTAAAAACTCTTGTTCAGAGGGTAGGCCCAAGTATTTGGCAGTGGCCCCTGTACTGATAATGAGTGAGTCACATGTATAGGTGGTGCCGTTATCCCCGGTCAGGGTAAAGGGGCGTTGGTTGAGATCGACTGAGCTGATGTGGTCAAAGATAAGCTCGGCCTCAAAGCGCTCGGCGTGGGCCTTGAAACGCTCCATGAGATCGGGGCCCTGGACACCATCAGCATCGGCTGGCCAGTTTTCTACATCAGTTGTGGTCATGAGCTGACCGCCCTGTTCTAGTCCTGTCACCAAAACAGGGTTAAGATTAGCGCGTGCGGCATAAATGGCTGCGGTATATCCCGCAGGTCCAGAACCTAAAATGAGTACTTTTGCGTGTTTTGTATCAGACATCTTTTAACTTTCCAAAAAAATAGCATCAGCCAATTATAATGTGTCTATGGCTAGAATACCTGCAACATCAAATCGCTCTTCAAAAAACGTTCGTAACGGCCCATCGCCATTGCAGCTGCGTGTCTCATCGTTAGTACGTGAGGCGCGTTGGCTACTGTTTGTCGTGCTGGCCGCTTGGCTGGGTTTGGTGCTGAGCACCTGGGACCCTGCCGATCCCTCCTGGACACAATCTTTACATGCCGGGTCGATCAAGAACAAGGGGGGCACCTTTGGTGCCAATGTATCCAGCTTTCTGTATTTCTTTTTTGGCTACAGTGCCTGGTTATGGGTGATCTTGTTGCTCACCCGAGTGGTGGCCGGGTTTCATCGTCTCACACACATTGTATTACCTCAGACTAAAACTGCCGAGGAACTCCCCCGTGTAAAGTGGGAGGTAGCCGCAGGATTTGTGCTATTGCTGATTTGCTGCATGGGCTTAGAGGCCATGCAGCGGTCAGCCAGCAGCAGTTTATTGCCTGCAGGACCCGGAGGACAATTAGGCCAACTGATTCTTAGACTATTAGTGACCCATCTTGGTTCCCAAGGCGGGGCGCTTTTATTGATTGCTGGGGCGGCTATTGGGGCCAGCCTGTTTTT
>JAJYTK010000229.1 GCA_021793095.1 Pseudomonadota bacterium | reverse complement strand
CCTCGGCCAAACGGGTAATCGCCTCGACGGCACCGTATATGGCTTTAATAGAATCTGGACCCACCCCCCCTGGGTCAATGACTACCTCGGGCTTGTTGCGCTCAACCGTCTCGGACTGTTCTGTGGTTTGAGTTTCTGCTGAGACCGGTTTTGCATCTTGTTGTGCATAGGCTGTTGCCGAAATGAATGCAACCACCAAAGTGAATACACGCAACAGCATCATTGACCCTTAACTTCATAAAGAGGATAAATTAGAGCGGACGAGGCACCACCTTTGGCCTTTTCCATGAGGTGTCCTCAGGCAAGAGGGACACACGTGCTGCCAACTTGGTCGCAATGCCGCGATAAAGCTGAGCCTCGGCACTGTCAGGCGCCGCCAAAACAGTGGGTAAACCAGAATCAGTCTGCTCACGGATGGACATGGCTAGCGGCAATGCGCCCAACCAAGGAACGCCATATTGCTCTGCCATGCCACGGCCACCGCCCTCACCAAAAATAGGCTCGGCATGACCGCACTCGCTGCAGACATGGACCGACATATTTTCGACAATACCCAGCACCGGCACATCGACCTCTTGGAACATCCGCAGCCCTTTGCGTGCATCAATCAGAGCGAGATCCTGTGGTGTGGTCACCACGATGGCACCGACCAATGGCACGCGCTGAGCCATTGTCAAGGCGATATCACCCGTACCGGGTGGCATGTCAATAACCAAATAATCCAAATCGGACCATGCAGTTTGCTGAATGAGCTGCGTCAACGCTTGGGTGGCCATGGGACCGCGCCAAATAGCAGGCGCATCATCGTCAAGTAAAAAACCCAGCGAGTTAGCCTCGATCTGATGCCCCACCAAAGGCTGCATCATTTTACCATCGAGGGAGCGGGGTTTTTCGTTAACACCCAACATGATTGGCACACTCGGGCCGTAAATGTCGGCGTCAAGCAGCCCTACTTTAGCCCCTTGTTGTTGCAAGGCCAAGGCCAAATTTACAGATGTTGTACTTTTTCCGACCCCCCCTTTGCCAGAGGCAACCGCTATAATGTTCTTAACATTTTCCAATGGCCGCAGCTCACCCTGTACCGCATGTTTTTTGATATCCAGTCCAAACTGCACCGAAGCCAGCTCAACCCCTAACGGAGCGAGCGCCTCTTGGATACGCGTGCGAAAGACGTCATCACGGTCATCTAGCGGATAGCCCAATTTCAGACCCAATTCCAATCGCTTGCCATCCAACTGCAGCTGACTGTTTTCATCGGTGACCTCGAGTTTTTTATGCGTATTCGGGTCAATAACACCATTAAGCGCGCTTATAATTTCATTAACTGATAACATCGTTGATACACTCTATTAAAAACAGCCTACATTTTAATCCGTGGTCACAAGAATAACCGAAACAGACCGCCCAAACTGAAACGAATCTTGTCCTCTATGCAAACTATCACACAGATTCTTAGAACGCTATTATTTGCTGCTTTAACTATCTTGGGGATGGTCATGGCCTTGGTATTTATGGTTACCACTCTCATCGCCATGGGCATTTTATACATTGTCGCACGTCTTGGCGGGCGTCCTTTTTCTGCGCGTAATTACTGGTCAGAGCGCCGTAGGCATCGCGCTTACCAAGGGTTTAAACCCAACTACTCGCGTCACAAGTCATCGACCAAGTCTACCGACAATGATGTCACAGATATTGAAATGCGCGAAATCCCCTAATGCAAGGCTAACGTTCGAGCAGTGATTCTGCTATGCTCATGATGCCTGTCATCATGGCAGGCTTTGCGTCGTTCAGCAATTAATCGCCGTCATTCAATATGGCTTTTCTGCCGATCATCGGGCTTGCTGCTTTGGCGCCCCACCCATGGCGGGCTGTCATTCGGCGGCAGCCCTTTTGTTTCTTATTACTGCATTAACTTAAACCACAAATAACACATGTCGCGCACATTCTTCGTTACTACTGCTTTGCCCTATGCCAACGGCTCTTTTCATATTGGCCACATCATGGAATATATCCAGGCGGATATCTGGGTGCGCTCGATGCGCATGAGCGGCCATACGGTACATTTTGTGGGTGCTGATGACGCCCATGGTGCGCCGATAATGCTCAAGGCAGAGAGCGAGGGCATCAGCCCGCTCGAGCTGGTCGAGCGCGTCGCTGCCGAACGCCCCAAATACCTTGACGGTTTTCATATCCAATTTGACCACTGGCATCGTACCAATTCACCCGAAAACATTGAGCTCTCGCAAAGCATTTACCGTGATCTCAAGGCCGCCGGTTTTATAGAAACCCGTGTCATCGAACAATTTTACGACCCCGTCAAGGGGATGTTCCTGCCCGACCGCTACATCAAAGGACAATGCCCTTCCTGTGGGGCCCAAGAGCAATATGGCGACAGCTGTGAAGCCTGTAGTGCGGTCTACCGACCTACCGAGCTGATTAACCCTTATTCAACGCTCAGCGGCAGCCAACCCGAATTACGCGAATCCGAGCACTTCTTTTTTAAGCTCTCTGACCCACGTTGCGTACAGTTTTTACAAGACTGGACCCACGGCAACGATCCCCAAGGGCAACCGCGCTTACAAGCCGAGGTCCGCGCCAAGACACAAGAATGGTTAGAGATCGATGAGGACGGTCAAGCCAAGCTTTCTGACTGGGATATCTCGCGCGATGAGCCCTATTTTGGTATCCCCATCCCCGATGCGCCGGGTAAATACTTTTATGTCTGGCTGGATGCGCCGGTGGGCTATTTGGCGTCTTTGAAAGCTTATTGTGCCAAAAAAGGGCTCGATTATGATGCCATCATCGATCCCGAGGGTGAGACCGAGCAGGTCCATTTTATTGGCAAAGACATTGTGTATTTCCATGCGCTCTTTTGGCCCGCCATGCTCAAGTTTTCAGGCCGAAAAACCCCCGATTCATTGCGCGTGCATGGCTTTATCA
>JAJYTK010000228.1 GCA_021793095.1 Pseudomonadota bacterium | reverse complement strand
TACCTCAATGAGCAGATCAATGCTGGGGCTCAGGCTATCATGATTTTTGATAGTTGGGGTGGGGTATTAGCAGACACCTTGTTCCAAGAGTTCTCTCTGCAATACACCAAAAAGGTGGTCGACGGCTTGCAACGCGAGCACCAAGGGGCCCGTATCCCGGTGGTTGTCTTTACCAAAGGCGGTGGACAGTGGCTCGAGGATATAGAGCAATGTGGCGCCGATGCCCTAGGGGTAGATTGGACCGTTAACCTCACCCAAGCCCGCCAGCGCGTGGGCGATCGTGTGGCCCTCCAAGGCAATATGGATCCCATGGTTATGTTTGGTGGCGAGCAGGCCATCCGCAAAGAAATCCGTCGGGTGATTGATGATTACGGCACCGTGGGCGCCGGGGGCCACGTCTTTAACTTTGGTCACGGGATTAATCGCTTTACTGATCCCGAGGCTGTGGCCGTGCTGGTCGACGAGGTGCATGAATACAGTCGTTCCAAGCACTAAGTCAAAATCATCTATCGGCTGTTTTTGGCAAGCTTAGATTGCCCAATGCCTGATAATTGTGATGGGGCCTGCTTGCAGCGCCCCATTTTAATCTGCACAGGGCTTGGCTGGGTCGGCACTCACCAGGGCAGGATGGGGCGGTGCTAGCGTTGAGTTTTATACACAGCATAGCTTTAGCATAGTTAGGCAGTGATTCTCTAGTGCTTCTTTTGAATGTCTATGTATCTTGTTGATTAATAAGGGGTTATTGGGTTTTGGTGCAATCTGTGCAGAATTATCCCCATCTATGCACATACTTTCCCCGTGGTTTTGCACAAAGTTATCCACAGTCTACTGTATGTCTTTTCAGTGTTCACATAAGGCGACGGCATGACGTCATCTCAAGCAGCAAAGCATAAAAAGTACTGGTTGCAGGTTGTGTTAGATGTGCCTTTGCGCGGCCCCTTTGATTATTGGCATGATGCGGCCGTGGCCACCGGCAGTCGGGTGCTGGTGTCTTTTGGGCGACGCAAGCTCATCGGCATTGTGACGGCCACGCTTGAGCAGCCTTTTTATGATCAGGAAAAGGTACGGCCAATAGAGCAGGTGTTAGAGGATCTCCCACCATTGCCGGCAGAGTGGTTGGCGATGGGTGAGTTTGCCGCTCGCTATTATCAGCGCCCCTTGGGCGAGGTGCTTTTGCCCGCCTTGCCCCCGCCGCTCAGGACGCCAGCTGCATATACGGGTAAACGCTCGGCGGGTGGGCCCGTCGCGCGCTTACGGCGGCGCTCGGCCAAGGGTCCCGATGCGGTGCCAGCGGTAGCTGCGCCCGAGCTGAGTGCTGAGCAGGCCGCGGCAGTGGCGGCCATTGGGGCCGAGTCGCCCGGGCGATTTTTGCTCTATGGGGTGACCGGCAGCGGTAAAACCGAGGTGTACCTGCAGGCCGCTTTACAGGTCTTGCAGGCCGGTCAGCAGGTGTTGTTTATGGTCCCCGAGATCAACCTCACCCCTCAGTTTGAGCTTGGCTTAAGGCAGCGTTTACAAGACGATCAACAGGCATACGCCATCCATGTGATGCATTCAGGGTTGGCGCAGGGGGCTCGATTACGCTCTTGGTTGGCCGCCTACGAGGGTGAGGCCGATGTGCTCTTGGGTACCCGCATGTCGGTATTTACGCCCATGCCACGGTTGGGGCTCATCATCGTGGATGAAGAGCATGATACTTCTTATAAACAACAAGAGGGGCTGCGCTACTCGGCTCGTGATTTGGCGGTCTGGCGTGCCCACCAAGCACAAATCCCTGTGGTCTTGGGTTCGGCCACGCCTGCACTTGAGAGTTGGGCCCATGCGCAGCAGGGCAACTATCAGTGCTTGCGCCTGACGCAGCGGGCGCGGGCCATGGCCCTGCCTGATATCCAACTGGTGGATATTCGCCAAGAAACGCCTCCCCATGGGCTATCGGCACGACTCCTAAGGGCCATCGAAGAGCGGTTAGCCAATAACGAGCAGGTATTGATTTTTATTAATCGGCGCGGGTATGCGCCGGTGCTGCGTTGCGGCTCATGTGGTTGGTTGAGTCATTGTTCCCGGTGCAGTGCTTATGCTGTCCTGCACAAGGGGTTGCGCCATTATTTACAATGCCATCATTGCGGTGAGCAATGGCGCGTTGAGCGGGCATGCCCCGAGTGTGGGGACCCGGATCTGCGCCCACTGGGCAGAGGCACCCAACGTTTAGAGGAGTTTTTGCAGCAGCAGTTCTCCCACGCGCGCGTGCTGCGTATTGATGCCGACAGCACCCGCCGTAAAGGGGCGGCTGAAAAACTATTTGGTCAGGTCCATGCTGGTGAGGTTGATATTCTGGTGGGCACACAGATGGTGTCCAAGGGGCATGACTTCAAGCGTTTGGGCTTGGTTGGGGTACTCAATGCCGATGCGGCTCTATTTTCTCAGGATTTTCGAGCCCCCGAGCGATTGTTTGCTCAGTTGGTGCAGGTGGCGGGCCGCGCAGGGCGTCACCAAGAGGGGGCCGAGGTATTGGTACAAACTGAGTACCCTGACCATCCGGTCTACCAAGCGTTGGTGGCTCAAGATTATGAGCGTTTTGCCAATGCCGAACTCAAAGAGCGCGAGGCGTTGCTGCTGCCCCCTTATTCGTATCAGGCGTTACTGACGACCGAGGCTCAGACGCTCAAACAATCATTGGCTTTTTTGCAGCAGGCGCGTCATTGGGCAGTGCAGTGGCTGCAAGCTCGTGGCTGGGAGCAGATTCAGGTGTATGACCCGGTCCCTTTGCATATTGTGCGGGTGGCCGACCGTGAGCGAGCTCAATTACTCGTGGAAAGCCCCTCTCGTGCGGCTTTGCAGCGTTTTTTACCGGCTTGGGATGAGATGCTCGCGCAGCTCGCACAAAAAATGCGCCGCACTTATACTTTAGAGGTTGACCCACTCAGCATTTGATGTTTCCCGATG
>JAJYTK010000227.1 GCA_021793095.1 Pseudomonadota bacterium | reverse complement strand
AACCAGTAAAAACTGCGCCGACTCTGACGTGCTTGATCGTAAAAAGTGGTAGGGATAAGCGATTGTTTAGATTGATTAGACATATCTACTGACTATAGTGCGTTTGCCTCTATTGTATGCGACTAACGTCTAGATGTAATGCGATGATTTCGGTTAAAGAGGGCGTAAAACAGCCTATTTATTCCATAATATGAAAAACAACCTCGCTAAGTGGAATTTAGCTTGAGTCAGGTGCGCTTATTCCCTAAAATGAAGCGTGGGTAAAAATACATTACATCCAAAAAGAATTTCCCTGCTTTTCTTTGGTTGCCCAAAAGGCTTATGCCACAGAAAACTGACATCAACATTTGGAGACGCCTTATGTCCTCTATTCAACAAACACCTATAGACATACATGCGGATGATCTTGATGAGCTCGAAACTCAAGAGTGGCTTGAAGCGCTGTCTGCAGTGCTAGACCGTGAAGGTCCAGAGCGTGCTCATTATCTTATCGAGCGTCTCACTGATTTGGCACGCCGTTCTGGGTCACGGATTCCTTTTTCGCCTCATACTGCATATTTGAATACTATCCCCGTGGGGCTCGAGCCCGAGTATCCTGGCGATCCCGTATTAGAAGAGCGGATTCGTTCTTATATCCGCTGGAATGCCATGGCCATGGTGGTCAAGGCAAATGAAAATCCGCCCACTGATGGCGGCGGGTTAGGGGGGCATATTGCTTCCTTTGCCTCTTTGGCGACGATGATTGAATGCGGTCAAAACCATTTTTGGAAGGCAGACGATGGCCAAGGGGGGGACTTGATTTATTTCCAAGGCCATACCTCCCCTGGAATGTATGCGCGTGCCTATTTAGAAGGGCGTCTGACTGAAGAACAGCTGGATAATTTCCGCCAAGAGGTGGATGGTAAAGGGATTCCTTCCTATCCACACCCCAAGCTGATGCCTGAGTTCTGGCAATTCCCAACAGTTTCTATGGGATTAGGCCCGTTGATGGGCATTTATCAGGCGCGTTTTCTTAAGTATTTAGAGGCACGTGGTTTAGCTGACACCAAAGGGCGTAAGGTTTGGGTCTTTTTGGGTGATGGCGAAATGGATGAGCCCGAGTCTCTCGGGGCCATTGGTCTGGCGGCACGAGAAAAGCTGGATAACCTTATTTTCGTAGTTAACTGTAACCTACAGCGTCTCGATGGGCCTGTGCGCGGTAATGGCAAGATCATCCAAGAGCTCGAGGGCGTTTTCCGCGGCGGCGGCTGGAATGTCATCAAGCTGATTTGGGGTGGCTATTGGGATCCTCTACTCATGCGCGACAAAGAAGGGATCTTGCGTCAGGTGATGGAAGAGACCCTTGACGGTGAGTATCAGGCCTATAAAGCAAATGATGGCGCTTATGTGCGCGAGCATTTCTTTGGCAAGCATCCCAAACTCCTTGAGATGGTGAGCCGAATGAGTGACGAAGACATTTGGCGTCTCAATCGAGGGGGCCACGATCCTTACAAGGTGTATGCGGCTTTTGACTCTGCCGTCAAGAGCGAAGGTCAGCCCACAGTTATTCTGGCCAAAACAATTAAGGGCTACGGGATGGGTCATATCGGCCAAGCCCAAAACCCAACGCACCAACAAAAGAGCTTGGATATTGATTCTATTAGAGAATTCCGCGATCGTTTTAACATCCCCATTCCGGATGAGCGTTTGGAAGAAATTCCTTACTTCAAACCTGCAGCGGATTCTCCTGAAATGGAATATATGCTCGAGCATCGACGCAAGCTCAATGGCTTTTTGCCCAAGCGTCGCGTCAAAGCTGATGAGTCTTTGCCAGTTCCCGAGCTTTCGGCATTTCAGGCGGTGCTTGAACCCACCGCAGAAGGTCGCGAAATCTCAACCACTCAAGCCTTTGTTCGCGTGCTGAATCAAATCCTGCGCGATAAAAGCTTGGGCCCCCGCGTAGTGCCTATCCTCGCTGACGAATCCCGTACTTTTGGTATGGAGGGTCTGTTTAGACAAATTGGTATTTACTCACCTGTAGGCCAAAAGTACACCCCTGTGGACAAGGGGCAGGTGATGTATTACCGCGAGGACAAAAAAGGTCAACTGCTCCAAGAGGGGATTAACGAATTAGGTGCTTTTAGCTCTTGGATTGCTGCTGCCACCTCTTATTCCAGCAACAATCTAATTATGATCCCCTTCTTTATTTACTACTCCATGTTTGGTTTCCAACGTTTTGGTGACTTGGCATGGGCGGCAGGGGATATGCAAGCTCGCGGGTTTGTCCTAGGCGGGACGGCAGGTCGCACGACCTTAAACGGCGAGGGATTACAACACGAAGATGGCCATAGTCATGTCCAAGCTTCTGTTATCCCCAATTGTGTGAGCTATGACCCGACCTTTGGTCACGAGGTTGCAGTCATTATTCATGATGGCTTGCGACGCATGATGCATGAGCAAGAGGATGTCTTTTATTACATCACCTTGATGAATGAAAACTATCCTCATCCTGGCCTTAAAGAGGGCGACGAAGAGGGTATTCTAAAAGGGATGTACCGCTTCAAGAGTCTCGATAAAGGCGAGCATCGAGTGCAGCTACTGGGTTCTGGCACAATTTTGCGCGAGGTCATTGCCGCACAACAGATTCTGGCTGATGATTGGGACGTAGGCTCTGATGTTTGGAGCTGCACAAGCTTTACAGAATTACGCCGCGATGGGTTAGACTGCGAGCGCGAGGCGCTTTTGAATCCTGAAGATCCTGCGCCAACCCCTTATGTCACACGGATGCTCCAAGATACCCAAGGGCCTATCATTGCCTCTACGGACTACATTAAAGCCTTTGCAGATCAGATTCGTGCTTTCATTCCCGCAGATCGCACCTACAAGGTGTTAGGCACAGACGGCTATGGCCGTTCTGATTTCCGTGCCAAATTGCGTTATCACTTTGAAGTGGATCGCCATTTTGTAGTG
>JAJYTK010000226.1 GCA_021793095.1 Pseudomonadota bacterium | reverse complement strand
GCAGCATTTCGGCCTCGCGGATATTGGCCTGATAGGCTGCTTGGTCCTCTAAGTCTGGCCCGTCAGTGCGAGCAATAGTGTCGCGGATGCGCTTAAAGTTGCCCAGTGATTTAGACATCTTGTCAGCATCCACCATGAGCGGGCCACAGTGCATCCAGTAATTGGCCATTTGCCCGCCAAAAGCCCCCTCAGATTGGGCGATCTCATTTTCATGGTGCGGGAATTTTAAATCAGGCCCGCCCCCATGAATGTCCAGAGGCATCCCTAATAGTTCGTAACTCATTGCTGAGCACTCAATATGCCAGCCCGGACGGCCGACCCCGTATTGAGAAGGCCATTTGCACTCATCGGGTTCATTTTCTTTGGCTGCCTTCCAGAGCACAAAATCCAATGGATCGCGCTTGCCATCGGCCACGGCCACGCGTTCACCAGCGCGCAGTTCGTCTAGAGTGCGCCCGCTGAGCTTGCCATAGCCATCAAATTTGCGCACGGCATAGTGCACATCACCATCCGCCCCCTGATAGGCCAAGCCCTTGTCCTGTAAACGCTCGATGATATCGAGCATGGCGGGCACATGCTCAGTTGCTCGGGGCTCAAAATCAGGACGCTGTACATTTAAAGCCTGCTCATCGGCATGCATCGCCTGAGTATAAAAATCAGTGATCTCACGCACGGAGCGCTGGGTTTCAACGGCCTTGTTAATGATTTTGTCATCAATATCTGTGATATTTCTGACGAATTGCACCTCATACCCACTGGCACGTAACCAGCGCTGGATCACGTCAAAGCTCACCAGCATACGTGCATGCCCTAAATGACAAAAGTCATATACGGTCATGCCACAGACATACATCCGTACTTGACCGTGTTCTATGGGGCGGAAAACTTCTTTTTTACGTGACAGAGAGTTATAAATGTGCAACATGAACCGATATAAAATTAGAAAATAGAAGCATAGCGCGATGGATTAATCGCGAAATATGCACAAATAATACAACAGTTGAAGGCCTGAACGGCCAATTCCATTAGAATGAAAGATGGCCTTATGCGTTAAAATAGCACGTCATCTACAGAAAAGCAGAAAGGCCAGTATAACAAGAAGGCCCCTTTGACCCATAGTCAAGACTATTAAACCGCATAAAATACCACTCATCACCTCAGGACCGAATAGTTCAGTGTTTCCATCTCATCCGCACCCGTATACGCCCAGACGCATTGCCCCCGATCATCTAACCCGGTATCGCGCCCTGCTATACGCGCTGATCATCAGCCTGTGCTGCCTATGGTCAACCAGCCTGTTGGCGCAAACCAGCAGTGACGAGGTCTTTCCCACCACTGATTCTAAAGACGAAGGGTGGACCCCGCTGGCAAAACTACTCAACGCGCTCACCCCTGAGGCCGACACTTCGGTCCCTCTTAGCGGTTCTGAAATCAATCGCCGTATTTACAATCTCGTGCAAAGTGGCCGTGCAGATGAGGCACTTGAAGCAATCGAACGCCGTGAAAAGCAATTGGCAGAGACGGAAATCCTCGGCACAGACGTACAGCTGCTTTTTCTCAAGGGGCGCGCATTTGAGGCCTTGGGCCAATACCAAGATGCCTTTGAGCTTTATAAACGCATGACCACACTTTATCCTGAGCTGCCCGAGCCCTGGAACAACCTGGCTTTGGAGTATGTGCGTCAGGGCAACCTCAATCTGGCCGAGGATGCCCTCGCCATGGCTCTAACGGCAGACCCCAACAACGAAACCGCATTGCAAAACTTGGGCGAGGTACGCCTGATGCTGGCCGAAGAGACTTTCCAGCGGGCGGGCTCCAAGGGCAAGCCCCGGGCTGAGGAAATTCAAAACCTACTGCGCTAGTTTTATCCTTTAGTTTCACTCTACAGGCAGAACACACATGCTTTATCATTCACTCAAACTTGCTACACTTAGAGGCTTTATTGCCCGCCACCAAAAAGTACTCAAAGGCTTTTTAGGGGCAGTCATGGCATGCGCCATCTTTGGCACACAAAGCGGTACACCCGCAGCCGCACAAACCAACGATCAAGAGGTCACTATGAGTAAACCACAAGTCACACTAAACACCACCCAGGGCGACATTGTTATCGAGCTCAATGCCGAAAAAGCCCCTAAAACCGTTGAGAACTTTCTGAACTATGTCAAAGACGGTTTTTATGATGGCACGGTCTTTCACCGCGTCATTGACGGTTTCATGATCCAAGGCGGTGGCTTTGAGCCTGGCCTCAAGCAAAAACAGGCCAATGCCCCCATCGAAAATGAGGCCGATAACGGCTTAAAAAACAATCGCTACACACTGGCCATGGCACGCACCAATGATCCTCATTCGGCCACTGCTCAGTTCTTTATCAACGTGGCGGATAATGACTTTCTGAACTTTACCGCCCCCACGCCTACCGGCTGGGGCTATGCCGTATTTGGTGAGGTAATTGAGGGCACAGAGGTTGTGGACGCCATCAAAGGGGTTCAAACCGGCAGCATGGGCATGCACCAAGACGTCCCCGTAGAGGATATCGTCATTGAAAAAGCAACCATCACCGCTGAATAAGCATCACTTTGACGGCCGCCTATGGGTGGCCGCAGATATACACCTTGGGCCGCACGCACCTGACACTGCTGCGGCCTTTTATGCTTTTCTCGAGCAGGCTGCACAGGAAACGGATGCCCTCATCTTATGTGGTGATATTTTTGAAGCTTGGATAGGCGACGATATTATTCAACGCCCCCCCGCATGGTTAGAAACGGTCATCGATGCCCTGCGTGCTTTCGCGCAAACCACACCGCTGTTTCTCATGCGTGGCAATAGAGACTTTCTACTGGGCCATCAATTTGCGGCCCATGTACACGCTCAGTGCCTGCCGGATGAATTGATTATCAGCACCCCACAGCGTGATTTTTTATTGGCCCATGGGGATCAATTTTGCACCGATGAGAT
>JAJYTK010000225.1 GCA_021793095.1 Pseudomonadota bacterium | reverse complement strand
TTTAAATGGCTTGGCCGTGGTAGAAAAAGACCTCAAAGAGGTCAAGGTCGTGGCCTCCGGAGCCGGTGCGGCCGCCTTGGCTTGCCTCAATTTATTATTAGATTTGGGGCTGCCAGTAGAAAATATTTGGGTGACAGATATTGAGGGGGTCCTGTACAAAGGGCGCACGGTGCTGATGGACGAAAACAAAGAAAAATTCGCCCGTGAGACCGATGCCCGTACGCTAAATGAGGTCATCGATGATGCCGATGTCTTTTTGGGTTTGTCGGCGGGGGGAGTGCTGAGCGCTGATATGGTGGCGCGCATGGCTGAGCGCCCACTTATTTTGGCTTTGGCCAACCCCACCCCCGAGGTATTGCCCGAGGTGGCTCATGCTGTGCGTGATGATGTGGTGATGGCCACCGGACGTTCGGACTACCCTAACCAAGTCAATAACGTTCTGTGCTTTCCCTATATTTTCAGAGGGGCCTTAGACGTCGGGGCAACCTCTATCACCAGAGGGATGGAGATTGCTGCCGTGCATGCGATTTGTCAGCTGGCACGCGAAGAGCAAGACGAGGTGGTGGCCATTGCCTATGGCCTAGAAAACTTAGAGTTTGGTCCCAAGTACTTTATCCCCAAGCCTTTTGATTCCCGTCTGATTTCCCGTATCGCGCCCGCAGTGGCCAAGGCAGCGATGGAAGAGGGGGTCGCCACGCGTCCCATCGAGGACTTTGATACCTACGTATATCAGTTGCGCCAATTTGTGCACCGTTCGGGTGCCTTTATGCGGCCTATCTACGAGCTGGCCAAGGGGCTGGTCCAAGATGGTGGTAAAGCACGTATTGTCTTTGCCGAGGGCGAGGATGAGCGTGTCTTGCGCGCGGTACAGGTGGTGGTCGATGAAAAATTGGCCAAGCCCATCCTGGTGGGGCGCCCCAGTGTATTAGAACAACGTATCCAGCGCTATGGCTTGCGTCTGCGTTTGGGCATAGATGTTGAGGTGACCAACCCTGAGCATGACGAGCGCTTTAATCGCTATTGGTCTGCCTACTGGGAGCTCATGTGCCGCCGCGGTGTGACCAAGGAAATTGCCCGTGTTGAGATGCGTCGCCGCTCGACCCTGATTGCTGCGATGATGGTTTATCTGGGTGATGCCGATGGCATGATTTGCGGTACGGTGGGCACTTATGGCAATCACTTGCGCTTCATTGACGAGGTGTTAGGTAAAGAGCCAGGGGTGCATACCTATGGTGCGATGAATATCTTGCTGCTGGGTGAGCGCACCGTCGCCTTGGCTGATACGCACGTTAATGATAATCCCACGGCGCTTGAGTTGGCTGAAATCACGGTGGCTTGTGCACGACGCATGCGTCAGCTCAATGTTGAGCCCAAGGCGGCATTGCTGTCGCGTTCTAACTTTGGTTCGGATAGCTCGAGCTCTGGTGAAAAAATGCGTGAAGCGCTGGCCTTGATCCGCGAGATGGATCCTGATCTTGAAATCGATGGTGAGATGCACGGAGACTGCGCCCTCGATGAGGACTTGCGTCGCCGTATCCTGCCGCATACGACCTTGACAGGCTCCGCCAACCTGCTGATTTGCCCCAGTGTGGATGCGGCGAATATTTCTTATAACCTGCTCAAGACTGAAAGCGGGGGCCACGTGGCCATTGGCCCATTCTTGTTGGGTGCCAACGCGCCCGCAGCCGTGTTGACCTCTAGTTCCTCAGTACGCCGCATTATTAATATGACGGCCCTGACGGTGGTGGATGCCAACAAGGCCAATCAATGATTGAGCGCTGCTTTTAATAGTGACTCAGGCCGATCAGTGGCGATAGCCGATTGGCCATCTCATTTTGTGATGACGCAGGGGCCCAGTGCCCCTGTGTTGTTTTTAGGCGGTAACAATGACCCTCACTGTTTTGCATACTTCTGATTGGCATTTGGGCCGGTTGCTGTATGGACGTAGCCGTGACCAAGAATTCGAGGCTTTTTTAGAGTGGCTCTTAGAAACCATTCGGCGCCAGCAAGTAGATGTTTTGTTGGTTGCTGGCGATATTTTTGATAGCAGCACGCCAACCCACCAAGCCCAGGCTTTGTATTATCGGTTTTTGTCAGCCGTTAGCCTGACCCCCTGTCAGCATGTGGTGATTATTGGGGGCAATCATGATTCACCGACCTTACTCAACGCCCCCCAAGCATTGCTCCAAGCCCTCAATGTTTATGTGATTGGGCATGCGCTGGCCCCTGAAGAAGAGGTGTTGATATTGCGCGATGCGCAGCAGCGGCCGCAGTTGATGGTGGCGGCCGTGCCCTATCTGCGCGAGCGCGATGTACGACACATGCGCAGCGGTGAAACCCTAGAGGAAAAAGCAGCTAATTACGTACAGGGGGTAGAGGCGCATTATGAGCAGGTTGCTCAGGCAGCCTTGGCCTGTCAACAGGCTTTGGACGTTGAGGTGCCGGTGATTGCCATGGGACATTTATTTACCGCGGGGGGGTATACGCAATCAGATGATGGGGTGCGCGATGTGATTGTCGGGGGCTTGGGTCATGTCCGCCCGCAGTTATTTGACCAAGTCTTCGATTATGTGGCTTTGGGTCATTTGCATGTGCCGCAGGCGGTGGGGGGACGCGACTGGGTGCGTTATAGTGGGTCCCCTTTGCCGATGGGGTTTGGTGAGGCTACTCAACAAAAATCGGTTTGCTTAATACAGATAGTAGGCCCCCCATCCGCACCACCAGACGCGCGACGTCCTTTGGAAATTACCTTGGTGCCCGTGCCTGAGTTTCAGCGATTGCGGCGCATAGAGGGCGATTGGGCCCATATAGAAACACAGCTACAGGCCTATAAAGATGAACACGCCTCCATATGGTTAGAAATCATCTATACCGGGGATGAGGTGATAGGAGAGCTGCGCGCTCGGGTAAATGCTTTGATCGAGGGCTCTCAGCTCGAGGTGCTGCGCGAACGTTTTC
>JAJYTK010000224.1 GCA_021793095.1 Pseudomonadota bacterium | reverse complement strand
CAACTATGCAGATGCCCAACGTTATCGCCTCGGCACCAACCATTATCAAATCCCTGTTAATAAGGCACAATGCCCTGTTTTTAGTAATCACCGGGATGGCCAAGGGCGTGTAGATGGAAATTACGGCAGCCTCCCTCATTATGAACCTAATAGTTTTGGTCAATGGCAGGCGCAACCCGAATTCGAAGAGCCCGAATTACGCATCTCTGGCAATGGCAAACATTGGTCATTTAACGAAGATGACAGTAATTACTTTGAGCAACCAGGCAAGCTATTCCGCCTCATGAGCGCTGAGCAGCAACAAGTACTTTTTGACAACACTGCACGGGCGATGGGCGATGCACCAGATTTTGTGAAATTTCGCCATATTCGCAACTGCAATGCCGCTGATCCGGCTTATGGAAAAGGGGTTGCGGCAGCCTTGGGCTTAGATTACGAGCAGGCGATAAACTCTAAAAAAGATGATCCTATGTACGGTAATCCATTAGTTGCCCTGCCCGTTTAAATCCCAAAGCCTCTGATGATATTTGCCGGCCTTAACAGGCCGGCATTTTATTTATGGGATTACTCAGGCTGGTTGCTGATGCTCACGCCTTGCTCTTTAAACACGTCTTGGGCGACTTTAAGTGCATTCAACGCGCGCGGAAATCCCACGTAAGGTATTAAATGCATGATACTGCCAATGATTTCATCGGGGGTCAGCCCCACATTGAGCCCGGTAACCACGTGCATCCCAATCTGCGGCGTACCCTGTGCCACCAAAGCAGAAATGGTACACAGCACTTTTTGCTGGTTATCAAGGCCAGGCCGCGAATAAACATCGCCAAACGCAAATTCCACCACCATGCGCTTTAAATCAGGCGCCACCTCAGCAAAACTCTCGCCAATTTCCATATGCCCTGTGGGACTCTGCTCATCGGGTACCGTTAACTCTTTGAGCTTGTCCATGCCTTTTTGATAGCGTTCCGTTTTCATACCAAATAAACTCCTAAGTTTGTTAGCCTTTGGGGATGGCTGCTCGTAGCATTGGCCTAGCGCCCTCTCGAGCTGCCACACCAGCCAGTTTAGATCATGGTGAGGGAAAGAATCCCTGGCAATGTTTAGCCACCTGCCATCTTAGCAAACTGTGATGACATCCTTCTAGACGGGCAATGTCTGGCGCAGTCGTAGCAGCACGCAATAATAGTTAATTGCTTTTGGTTCACAGTTTTACCTATACTTTGGTTTTGACTATGTGGACGATGGGTACCTTAACTGTCGTGGGTGTGAACCCCAGCACACGTCCGTACGATCGTCACCTTTGTCCAATAAAGCATAAAAGAGCATCAATGAAAAAAGAAAAAATCGATCAGCTAAGATTAAATTTCCACGATTACGCCCAGGTCATTGGCAATTTCTGTGTAGAGTTATTTCATTTTTTTGCCCTGTTTGCTATTGGGGGCATTACTGTATGGGCAGGTGTAGCGACAGGTCTAGAGGCTTTCCAAAGAGGCGGTGCAAGCATTGACGACATTTTATTGCTCTTTATTTACTTAGAGCTTGGCGCCATGGTGGGCATTTATTTTAAAACCAACCATATGCCAGTACGCTTTTTAATCTATGTTGCCATTACTGCTTTGACCCGGCTTTTGATTTCGGACATTTCTCACCACGATGAAAATCCAACCAATGTGATTTACACCTCTGGGGCTATTTTATTGCTGGCACTAGCAGTCTTAGTGGTGCGTTTTGCCTCCTGGCGATATCCGTCTACGCGTCAACGCAAACGTGCCGAGCCCCTAGTCGGTGATCCCGCCGAAGACATTGAGGATTAATGCCTATCTGCTTTCGAGCATTTGCCTGCTACATTAGATAAATTGTGCTTGCTCGATCAGGATTATCTATGCACCCCTCTCTCATTCCTTGGGCGTTGGCAGGTGGCACGGCAGTGACCGTTGGGTTTGCCCGCTTTGGTTATGCCCTCATTCTGCCTGCCATGCAAAGCAGCCTAAAGCTTAATTACACGCAGGCCGGCTGGCTCAACACCTCGAATGCCTTAGGCTACTTACTCGGTGCAGTGCTCACCGTAATATTAGTGAATCGTTTAGGCAATCATCGGCTTTTTGTGGCGGGGTTGATTGTCACCACAATGGCCTTATTACTGAATGGGCTGACCGAGCATTTTCTGTGGCTGAATATCATCCGTTTTATCACTGGAATGGCTTCGGCATGGGCTTTTATTTGTGGGGGTGTCCTGGCCAGTGTGATCAGCACCCGCGCCATCGCTATTTATTTTGGTGGTGGCGGTACAGGGATGCTCATTTCAGGAGCTATTTTACCTTGGTGGTTTGAGTGGGCAGGGGCGGATAGCTGGCAATGGGCTTGGATCGGGATGGGTTTGGCCTGCGTGATATTATCTACTTTGGCGATTGCTGCAGCACGCTATAGCGTCACATCTCATGCGCCTGAAAGCGATCAAAACATCTCTTGGCTGCCCTGCGCCCGTGCTTTTATTGCCTATTTTTTATTTGGTGCTGGCTATATCGCCTACATGACATTTATGGTGGCCTGGGTACATCAATATGCCTCAGCCAATTTCTCCCTGGCCTGGATTACCTCTGTGATGTGGTCATTATTGGGCGTGGCGTCATTATTTGCTCCGCATCTTTGGTCAGGGGTGTTTCATGAGCGGCGCAATGGGTTGCCAATCGCGGCGACGATGGCAGCTCTAGGGGTAGGAGCAATACTGCCCCTACTATTTACTGGGGTCTACATGGCATGGTTATCAGCCTTTATGGTGGGTGCTAGCGTGTTTATGGTGCCTTCTGCGATTACCGGTTTTGTTAAGTCTAACCTCCCCGCCGCTGGTTGGGGCAGTGCATTAGCAGTGGCAACCACTTTATTTGCATTGGGCCAAACGCTGGGCCCTGTGGCAGCGGGTTGGGTGAGTGACTTAAGTGGCAGCTTGTCGGTGGGTTTA
>JAJYTK010000223.1 GCA_021793095.1 Pseudomonadota bacterium | reverse complement strand
CTCGCGGTTTTGGCTGCGCTTGCTATTGTCATCAAAGCGGGGGTCAGTGGTGAGCTCGGGTTGCTCGAGAACCTCTTCGCAAAAGGTTTTCCATTCGCGCTCATTTTGTAGGCCCAGAATGACTGACCGACCATCACCAGCGGTAAAAGGCCCGTAGGGATAGATGGCAGCGTGGCTGGCACCAGCACGGGCGGGGGGCTCGGCACCCTTGTAGCTATAGTACAGGGGAAAGCCCATCCATTCGGCCAAGGCCTCAAGCATAGAGACCTCAATGCGCCCGCCTTGTTGGGTTTTATGGCGCTGCAGTAGGGCGGCCAAAATAGAGTTGTAGGCATAGATCCCAGCGGCAATGTCGGCGATGGAAATCCCTGCTTTAGAGGGGGTTTCGGGGGTGCCGGTGACGGATAAAAAGCCGGCCTCACTTTGCACGAGTAGGTCATAGGCTTTTTTGGTCGTATAGGGACCTTTTTCACCATAACCAGAAATATCGCAAACAATGAGTTGTGGGTGCTCAGGGGCCAAGCTTTCATAGTCTAGACCCAAGCGTTTGGTCGCGCCCGGGGCCAAGTTTTGCACCAAAACATCTGCCTCGGCCAGCAGTTTTTGCATGATTTCCATGCCCTCAGGCTCTTTGAGGTTGAGGGTCAGGCTCTCTTTAGAGCGGTTAATCCAAACAAAGTGCGAGGCCAGACCGTCGACGCGCTCGTCATATTGACGGGCAAAGTCGCCGACTTTGGGGCGCTCGATTTTGATGACGCGCGCACCCAAATCAGCCAGATGACGCGTGCACAAAGGGGCAGCGACGGCATGTTCTAGGCTGATAACCGTAGTTCCTTCTAAGGGTCGCTGTGAGGATTTCATGAAACTTTCCTAATCAAAAATGGGTGTGGTGATTAATGATCATGGTCTTTTTATTATTTCAGAAAAAGCCGTTGAATTGGCCACATTCGGTCAGGTGCCAGACTTTTTCTATGGCCTGGTCGACCTCGGCAGGGGTAGCGGCCTGTGCAAAAGATGCCAATACGTGCACCTTTTCTTCGATTTCAGCACGGCTCAGAGTGTTGCCTGGGTCGCCTTTGGGTTCGAGGACCTTGGCATCATAGGTTTGGCCCGTGCGGGTGGTGACGGTGACCTTGCCAATCCATTGTTTGGGGTAAGCCCCATCGACTTCAGCATCTAAGTGCATGTGCACGCGGTTGCGCACATCAATGACGGCATCGCTAAAGGCAGACTCTTCGAAGTCCACCACCGATGCGCTGCCGCGTGTGGCGATGAGCCCCAGTACGGTCCCCATCGAGAATTTAGCTTGGTGTACTGTTTGTGGGTCTACGACTGGGCCCAGCACATCAATGGCCCCTTGGTGTACGTAGGCATCGACGCGCTCGATGTCATCTGCCTGCAGGTTGTTGTCCTGCATGGCCTTGAGGAGGGCATCGGCGGCGGGGTGCGTGTGACGGCAGGAGGCGTGATATTTAAAGGAGACCTCGAGAGTGGCCCAGCGTTGACCCAAATCGGCACAGAGTTTTTCGGGGAAACTTTCATTGGTCATGCCCGCTGCCATGCCTTGGGGCCCCTCGAGGATGTGTCGGGCGCCTTTGAAGCCATCTTTGGCCAAATAGGCGGCCATCAGCCCCGCCGAAGCAGCATGGGCGGTATGCAGTTGTTTCGAGTCGGCAGCATCGCGCAAAAACTCCCATAGACCGGCGGCTTGGGTGCCGCCAGAGCCAATGGCGTCTAAGCATTGGGTGGCGTCTAAGCGCAGCAGCTTGGCCACGGCAACCGCCGCGGCCACCGTGCCCACGGTGCCGGTGGTATGGAAAATGGTGTAGTGGTGACGGCCCAAGTACTCACCGATGCGAATGCCGGCCTCGTAGCCCGCTACACTGGCCAGGATAATTTCTTTACCCGTGCTGCCCAGATCTTGGGCCACGGCCAGTACCGGAGGGAAAATCACCGCCGCCGGATGAAAGACCGAGGCATTATGTACGTCGTCCTGCTCGATAAAATGTGAGGAAGCGGCATTGACCATGGCCGCAAATAAAGGGGTGCTGTGCTCACGCGAGATCAGCACCTCGGCCCGGCCTGGGCCCCCCGCCATACGGCGGGCAAAACGGGCAATGCTTTCTACCGGGCGGGCTCCCTTGCCAGCCAGTGCTGAACCAAACCAGTCCAGTAACAAATCCTCGGTGCGGCGCACCACTTCGGTGGGGATATCCTCATAACGCAGATCGGCCACAAATTGGGCCAATTGAGCGCTATCAGCAGTTGTATTTGTGGTATTCATAGCGGGTTCTCGTGGGTTAATTCAGGCTGTTTAAAACGAGCGGGGCAGTCCCAAGATGTGTTCGGCCACATAGGACAGAATCAGGTTGGTTGAAATCGGAGCCACCTGATACAAGCGCGTCTCACGGAATTTACGCTCGACATCATATTCAGCGGCAAAACCAAACCCACCATGGAATTGCAGGCACACGTTGGCCGCCTCCCAAGAGGCGTCTGCGGCCAGCAGCTTGGACATGTTGGCCTCGGCACCGCAGTGTTTACCGTCATCAAAGAGGGCGCAGGCCTTGTAACGCATCAGGTCTGCGGCCTGGGTATTGACATACGCACGGGCGATGGGGAACTGCACCCCCTGGTTTTGACCGATGGGGCGGTTAAAGACCACGCGCTCGCTGGTGTATTGGGTCACCTTGTCAATAAACCAATAGGCGTCGCCAATACACTCGGCAGCGATCAGGGCGCGCTCAGCGTTGAGGCCATCCAGGATGTAGCGAAAGCCCATGCCTTCTTCGCCAATGCGGTTTTCAACGGGGATCTCGAGGTTTTCGAAAAAGAGCTCGTTGGTCTCGTGGTTGACCATATTGGGGATGGGCTGTATCTCCATCCCATTGCCCAAGGCCTCTTTGATATCAACAATAAAGATCGACATCCCCTCGGTCTTCTTTTTGACCTCGGCCAGTGGGGTGGTACGCGCCAAC
>JAJYTK010000222.1 GCA_021793095.1 Pseudomonadota bacterium | reverse complement strand
TGGGGCTGGGGTAGGCTCGACAGATGATTGACGACGTTGTTGCAATTCATCGAGTATATCGGCCCCGGATTCGACTAACTTAGCCCCCTGTTTGATGAGCGCATGACAACCGCGGGCGAGCGGTGAATGGATCGATCCCGGGATGGCAAATACCTCGCGGCCCAGCTCCGTCGCCAGTTTGGCGGTGATGAGCGAGCCACTGCGCTGTGCGGCCTCAACGACGAGGGTGCCTTGGCTGAGGGCGGCGACCAAGCGGTTGCGCATGGGGAAATGAAAGGTGCGCGCCCGCTGGTTGAGGGCATACTCACTCAGCAGCAGTCCCTGCGCGGCGATTTGATGGGCCAGCTCGCGATTAGCAGCAGGATAGACAATGTCCATCCCCGTGGCCAGTACCGCGATGGTGCTGCCCCGCGGCGCAGGTGCTGCCAACGCCCCCTCGTGTGCCCCGGTATCGATGCCGGCCGCCAAGCCACTGCAAATACACCAACCGCGCGCACTGAGAAAGCGTGCAAACTCGCGGGCGTTGTCGATGCCAGTGGCCGTCGCATTGCGGGCGCCCACCACCGCGACGGTGGGGCGCTCCAGCAGTTGTAAATCACCTTTGGCATAAAGCAGCAGCGGGGGATTATGCAGATTATAAAGGCGGCGGGGATACAGCTCATCGGCAATGGTGATGATGTGTTGATCCTCTGCCTGCACCCATTGCAGGGTGTGCTCGATCAATTGGGCGGTGGCATCATCCAACGGGCTTTTGAGTGCTTGGGCGATTTCTGTGCTGACGTGCCGACTGAGCTGACCCACTGAGTGATCCAGTATTTGCTGGGGCAGTCCAAACTCGGACAGCAGTAGCATGGCCTGCGCAGGCCCCAGTTGAGGGGTCATGGTGAGTTTGAGCCAGGCACGTAGCTCATCAGCAGATGCAGTTGCTTGCGTCATGATTTAAGGAGGATTTATTGATTTAAATGTATAATAAAGGGTTCCCTGAGCCTTTATGTTGTGCATAGTACAATATAAGTGTTTCACTAAATTATTTATACAGCACTATGGCATTACTACCCATACTTAAATATCCTGATCCCCGTTTGCATACGGTGGCCAAACCCGTCGAGCAGGTCGACGACCGCATTCGCACGTTGGTTGCCGATATGGCCGAGACCATGTATGCGGCACCGGGCATTGGCCTAGCGGCGACACAGGTCGATGTGCACGAGCGGGTGATTGTGATTGATATTTCCGAAGAAAGCGACGATTTACTCGTCTTGATTAACCCCGAGATCTATTGGCGCAGCGACGAGCGCGAGGAGTTCGAAGAGGGCTGCTTGTCCGTGCCCGGCACCTACGAAAAGGTCGAGCGTGCCGCCGAGATCAAGGTCCGCGCCCTAAACGAGCAGGGCGAGCCCTTTGAGTTTCATGCTGATGGCTTGTTGGCCGTTTGTGTGCAACACGAAATTGATCACCTTGATGGCAAGGTCTTTGTCGAGCATTTGTCTTTATTAAAACAAAATCGCATTGTGACCCGACTGCGTAAACAGCAGCGCGAGGCACGCCGTGCCGCTGAAAAACAAAAACTGGCCGTATAGTTTATGAGTCTGAGTGTCGTATTTGCAGGCACCCCTGAGTTTGCCGAGCAGTCTTTACGGGCATTATTAGCGGCGGGCTATCAGGTGCCGCTGGTGTTGACACAACCCGATCGGCGTTCGGGCCGCGGGATGCGTTTGCAGCCCAGCCCAGTCAAGCAAGCCGCCGTTGAGGCCGATATCCCTGTGGCACAGCCCGTGCGTTTACGCCTTGAGGGTGAGCATGCCGCCCAGGCCCAAGCAGTCCAAGCCGAGCTCGAGCGCATCGCACCAGATGTGATGGTGGTGGCCGCCTATGGGCTCATTTTGCCGCAGTGGGTCCTCGATTTACCGCGTTATGGCTGCCTCAATATTCATGCCAGTTTATTACCTCGTTGGCGGGGGGCTGCCCCGATCCAGCGGGCCATTGATGCTGGAGATACCGAGACCGGGGTGACCATCATGCAGATGGATGCTGGTCTAGACACGGGTGATATGCTGTTGCGCCGTGCCTTGCCGATCACCGCGACGCATACGGCGGGACAATTGCATGATGAGTTGGCCGCCCTGGGGGCCACAGCTATTGTCGAGGCCTTGCAGTTATTGGCGCAGGGGCGTTTGACTGCTGAGCCTCAGCCCGATGAGGGCGTGACCTACGCAGAAAAACTGCAGCGCGCCGAGTCGGTGATTAATTATGACTGGCCGGCAGCGCGTATTGCCCGGCGTATACGGGCGTTTAATCCTTTCCCGGGCAGTACGACCGAGTTGCCTGAGATCAAGGGGGCGGTCAAGGTCTGGGCCGCCGAGGCGGTGGATGCCCCTGTGCTGGTGGCGCCTGGCCAGGTACAGGCCGTCAACGGCGATAGTATTGATATGGCCACCGCCGATGGGTTGTTGCGTATCACACAGTTGCAGCGCCCGGGTGGGCGACGTCAATCTGCCGCCCAATTTATTCCGGGTTGGGCCTATGCCCAGCAGCTCTCTGATTAGCGATTAGTTTTGCGGGCTGCGTTTGGAGCGCCGCCATTCTATCAGGCCGATGGTGATGCCACTGCTGCAAATAATGAGGATGCCCACCCAGGTCAGGGCATCTGGAAACTGCCCCCAAATCAGCCAGCCGAGCCCGGCAGCACTGACAATTTGCAGATAGACAAAAGGGGCGAGCAAGGAGGCTGGGGCCCGCTGATAGGCTTGTATTTGCAATAAATGACCCAGCGCACCAAAGACCCCGGTGGCAAATAAAGCCACCCAATCCATACCAGAAAAACTTTTGAGCACCGGCAGTGCGGCCATGAACGCGTAGGGCAGACTGAGGGTGGTCAACACCGTGCCGACTAAACCACTCCACAATAAGGTGGTCATCGAGTCATCAATGGCCACCTTGCGGGTGATGATAAATTGGGTGGCAAACATACACGCAGAT
>JAJYTK010000221.1 GCA_021793095.1 Pseudomonadota bacterium | reverse complement strand
CAGGGAAAACAACACAAACACATCTTGGGGCAAATTGATCCGCAATCGCTCAGTGAGGATATCGAGGCCTTACAAGCGGGTACAGAGCAAAAAACACAGACCTAAAGGACCACAACGAGAGCGTTTCACTGTATATTAGGTAAATATCATCTCATTGAACGCGCCCGAGACGTCCATTAAAGACCGCTCAATCAGCGCGAAAACATTTACATTCAGTGCAAATAGATAGACAAACGCAATAATTTAGCGTACAACTGCCTTCTGTTGATTTTGGTTTATTGAACCATGGCGAAAACGATTCTCGTACTACACGGCCCTAACCTCAATCTGTTAGGACAGCGCGAGCCAGATATTTACGGTGCAACGACGTTGGCTGATATTGATCAGCGTCTGCATGAACTTGCAGCCCACCACCAAGCGCGCTGTCTATGCTTTCAGAGTAATAGCGAGGGGGCTTTGGTAGAGCGCATTCATCAGGCTTCCACGCAGGGGGTCGATGCCATCATCATTAATGCCGGCGCTTATACGCATACGAGTATTGCAATCCGTGATGCCCTGGCCGGAGTGGCGATTCCTTTTATTGAGGTGCACCTCTCCAATGTCTATCAGCGCGAGCCGTTTAGGCATCATTCGTATTTGTCGGCCCTGGCCCAGGGCGTTATCGTTGGGCTCGGTGCTTATGGCTACGAGGCTGCACTGCGGTACGCCCTGGATATACACGCGCCGTCGTTCAGTAAATAAATTCCTTATTTGTTGACTGACCACTATGCTGGCTCAGCAAAAGTACAAACGATTCAGGATGCATGCATGGATCTTAGAAAACTCAAAACCCTAATTGATTTAGTTGCCGAATCAGATATTTCTGAACTCGAGGTTACCGAAGGTGACGGCAAGGTACGTATTGTCAAGACACCGCCCGCACCCGAGCAACCCGTCGTTTACGCGGCGCCACCGGCAGAAACTGCCGTGGTCGCACCTGCGGCTGCACCCGCTGCTGGGGCCGACGCGGCGCCTGCAGCTGAGCCTGCCGAAGAGCAGTACGATGGGCATACGGTATTGGCCCCAATGGTGGGTACCTTTTATCGCGCACCTAGCCCAGGTGCCGCACCTTTTGTCGAGGTGGGGCAGACCGTCCAAGAGGGTGAGGCTCTGTGCATTGTCGAGGCCATGAAGCTACTAAACGAGATCGAGGCCGACCGCGCAGGGGTAATCAAGGCAGTATTGGTTGAAAATGGTGAGCCCGTCGAATTTGGGCAGCCTTTGTTTGTGATCGGCTAACTCATATGTTTGAAAAAATCCTTATCGCAAACCGCGGGGAGATTGCCCTGCGTATACAGCGTGCTTGCCGAGAACTGGGCATTAAAACCGTAGTGGTGCATTCTGAGGCCGATCGTGATGCCAAATATGTGCGTCTGGCCGATGAGTCGGTGTGCATTGGGCCTGCTTCAGTACGCGACAGTTATTTAAACATGCCGGCCATTATTGCGGCTGCCGAGGTAACGGATGCCGAGGCCATCCACCCGGGCTATGGTTTTTTGGCCGAAAGCGCTGATTTTGCTGAGCGGGTTGAAAAAAGCGGTTTTGTATTTATTGGCCCACGTCCAGAGACCATCCGCCTGATGGGGGACAAGGTGACCGCCAAAAAAACCATGATAGAGGCCAAGGTGCCAGTGGTGCCCGGCTCTGAGGGCGCGTTACCCGATGACCCCGATGAGATTCTGCGCATGGCCCGCGACATCGGCTATCCAGTGATTGTCAAAGCCACCGGCGGTGGCGGCGGGCGCGGGATGCGGGTGGTCTTTACCGAGGGGGCATTGCTGACTGCGGTGGCGACCACGCGGGCAGAGGCCGAGGTGGCCTTTGGCAACCCCGAGGTTTATATGGAGAAATACCTCGAAAACCCGCGCCACATTGAAATACAAATTTTGGCAGATGAGCATGGCAATGCCATATGGTTGGGCGAGCGCGACTGCTCTATGCAGCGTCGCCATCAAAAGATCATCGAAGAGGCACCTGCCCCTGATATCCCCCGTAAATTGATTGAGCGTATTAGCGAGCGCGCAGTACAGGCTTGCCGCAAGCTCAACTACCGAGGGGCCGGTACTTTTGAGTTTCTCTACGAGGATGGCGAGTTTTATTTCATTGAAATGAATACGCGTATCCAGGTAGAGCACACCATTACCGAAATGATCACCGGTTTGGACCTGGTCCAAGAGCAGATACGGATTGCGGCGGGCCAAAAGCTCAGCCTACGCCAGCGTGATGTCATGTTCCGCGGGCATTCTATTGAGTGCCGTATTAATGCCGAGGACCCCTATAACTTTTTACCCAGTCCGGGACGTATTAATCAATGGCATACTCCGGGTGGTCCGGGGGTGCGCTTAGATTCACATGTCTTTGCAGGCTATACCGTGCCACCGTATTATGACTCGATGATCGCCAAGCTGATCACTTACGGTGAAACACGTGAGCAGGCCATCGCGCGGATGGACATTGCTTTGTCAGAAATGATTGTCGAGGGCGTGCACACCAATATCCCTCTGCATCGAGAGTTAATGCAGGATGAGGGCTTTAAACAAGGAGGGGTGAGCATCCACTACCTTGAGGATAAGCTGGCTAAAAAATAGTAAATAATTAATCTATGAAAACAGGGCACGCACCCTGTTTTCTTTTATGGGAAGAGTGCATGCGTGAATTAGTTCTTTTGTGTTCCCAAGAGCAGGCCGACATGCTGGCCGACGCTATGTTGGACTTTGGGGTACTATCGGTCAGCGTCGAGGATGCTGACGTCGACACCGTTGATGAGCGCCCTTTATACGGTGAGCCCGGGTTAGAGCCCGAGGTTTTCGGGTGGCGCCGCAACCGTGTGGTGGCGCTGTTGCCCGATGAATTGAATGAATACGAAATCATTGACCATTTAAATGCGACAGGGATTGTTGAATTAGGCCCGGCCGATTGGGAATTGCGTCGGGTGCCCGATGAGATCGG
>JAJYTK010000220.1 GCA_021793095.1 Pseudomonadota bacterium | reverse complement strand
AGATGATAAAGGAAAGAGCCCCCATAGGTATCTGCATCTAAGGGCCAACCGGCGGTATGCACGACTAAACCGGGGTGAGATTGACTGGGGTCGACCTCCCACATCTCTTTGATACCGATGCCGTAGCTCTGGGCGTTACGATCCTCGTCGAGTTTGAAGCGCTCAATGAGGCGTCGGCCCAGATGTCCCCGTGAGCCCTCAGCAAAAATAGTGTATTTGGCGAGTAACTCCATGCCCGGCTGATAATTAGGACCTGGTGTGCCGTCAGCTGCCAAGCCCATATCGCCTGTCACCACACCCCGCACGGCGCCGTCATCAGTGTATAGGATGTCAGCGGCGGCAAAGCCCGGAAACACGTCGACCTCTAATGCCTCGGCCTGCTCACCTAGCCACTGGGTCACCTCGCCCAAGCGAACGACGTAGTTGCCCTCGTTTTTAAAGGTATCGGGCAGCAGCCAGCCGGGCGTTTGACGGGCATTATCGGGGCCCAAAAAAAGAAAACGATCCTCGGTCACGGGAACGTTGAGTGGAGCGCCTTTTTCTTTCCAATCAGGGATGAGCTCACTCAGTGCCTTGGGGTCCATCACTGCACCTGACAAAATATGTGCGCCGACCTCGGGGCCTTTTTCCAGGACGCAAATGCTGATATCTGTTTGTGCTTCGTTGGCAAGTTGTTTGAGCCGTATGGCGGTGGCTAGACCTGCGGGGCCAGCCCCAACGATAACGACATCATATTCCATAGAGTCGCGTTCTGACATATCTGAATCTCCAAATACTTATTTTCTATAGGCCAGTATTTACCACGCTGTTGCGGGCCCTGTATTGTTGATGCTGTTCTGGTTTTCGGGCTATTCTGGATTGACAAATAATAAACAGACTACTATACCGCCGTGTACGCCCTCTGCCTAGTAAAAAGAGGCAAATTTATCAATACTGGATCTTAGTGTGGGCATATATTTGAATTTTAATTTTTTTGGTCTGTTTCCTAGCATACAAAGCTTTGAGGCGTTACTATTAGTGTGTAACACCTCATAAAGACAATTCTAATACCTACAGGAGCACATCAATGAGCAAAGTATATCCCAGTGCAAAGGCCGCTCTGGAGGACGTCGTTGCTGACGGGCAAATTATTGCGGTAGGCGGCTTTGGTTTGTGTGGTATCCCCGAGGCCTTGATTACCGCACTACGTGATACCGGGGTTAAAAACCTGACCGGGGTGAGTAATAACGCTGGGGTCGATGGCAAGGGGCTGGGACAGCTGCTGGATACGCGTCAAATTAGCAAGATGATCTCTTCTTATGTTGGGGAAAACAAAGAGTTCGAACGTCAGTATCTCGCAGGCGATATTGAAATTGAGTTTACCCCCCAAGGCACCCTCGCAGAGCGATTGCGCGCGGGTGGGGCAGGTATCCCGGCGTTTTTTACGGCGACCGGTGCGGGGACAATGATCGCCGAGGGCAAAGAAAGCCGCGAGTTTGACGGTCGTGAGTACATTCTCGAACGTGCGATTGTGCCCCATGTTTCTCTGGTTAAAGCAGATCTCGCCGACAAGAGCGGCAACCTCGTATTTCGCAAAACCGCGCGTAACTTTAATCCCGAGGTCGCGATGGCAGGCAAAATCACCATTGTTGAGGTGGAAAAGCTGGTTGAGGTCGGTGACATCGATCCTGACCATGTGCACCTGCCGGGGGTGTTTGTGGATCGTATTGTTCTTAATGAAAACCCCGCAAAATACATAGAACACCGTACAGTGCGTGAAAGTTAAAGGAGGCCAAAAATGGCATGGACTAGAGATGAAATGGCTGCGCGCGCAGCCAAAGAACTGCGTGATGGTTTTTATGTCAATTTAGGCATTGGTATGCCGACGATGGTGGCTAATCACGTCCCCGAGGGGATGACTGTCTGGCTACAATCAGAAAACGGTCTGTTAGGGATTGGTCCCTTTCCTCGTGAGGATGAGGTTGACCCCGACTTGATTAATGCGGGGAAACAAACCGTGACCACCTTGCCCGGCTCGTCCTTTTTCTCTTCTGCAGAGTCTTTTGGCATGATCCGTGGCGGCAAGATTGATTTGGCTATTTTGGGGGCCATGCAGGTTTCCGAAAACGGTGACCTCGCCAATTGGATGATCCCCGGGAAAATGGTCAAAGGCATGGGCGGCGCCATGGATTTAGTGGCCGGTGTCGAGCGCGTGGTGATCTTGATGGATCATGTGGTCAAGAAAAAAGACGGTACCTTTGATCTCAAACTATTACCCGAATGCAACCTGCCTCTGACAGGGGTAGGGGTGGTGGATATGATTGTGACTGACTTAGGGGTGTTTGAGGTGACCGATGATGGTTTGCGTTTGACCGAGCTGGCGCCCGGGGTGACGGTCGAAGAGGTCCAAGAAAAAACGGCGGCCAAGCTAGATGTCAGCGCGGTTGCCACTAACGCCTGATCGGGTTTGTCATCACGAGGCATCATCAGTATGCGCCCGTTTTCTACGGAAAACGGGCGTTATTGTTCAACGAATAGAAATTAGATTGCATTATGGCTCATGTGAATATCCCCGCACGTCTACGTGCATTGCGTACTGTGATGACGGCCCACCAAATCGATGCTTATTTGGTATTGAGTTCAGATCCGCATTTGTCTGAATATTTGCCTGAGCATTGGCAAAGCCGAGCTTGGCTCAGCGGTTTTGAGGGATCAGCGGGCACATTGTTGGTGACTGCGCATGAGGCTGGGTTATGGACGGATAGTCGCTATTGGGCGCAGGCAGAGCAATCTTTACAGGGCTCTGGCATCAATTTGTTTAAACAGGGGGCAGCAGACGTACCTGGACCAACCGAGTTTTTACAGCAGCAGCTGCCCAAAGGGGCGGTGTTATGCATCGACGCTCAGGTCATGCCGCTGAGCGATTTTGAGTCATGGCAACATATTGCTGCTGATGCGGGCTGGCACATACAGACACAGGATATTTTGCTGGATGCCATTTGGGCCGAGCGCCCTG
>JAJYTK010000219.1 GCA_021793095.1 Pseudomonadota bacterium | reverse complement strand
GACCTCACCCTCATCCCCGCCACCGCCACCACCGCCCCCACATTGAGTGACGACCGCAGTTTGCTGGACGCCACCAAAGACCTGGCCCGTAACACCTATCCCAGCGCCATGGCTGGCATCCCCAGCCTCGCTGTCCCCTGCGGCCAAGACAGCAACGGCCTGCCCATCGGCCTACTACTAGAAAGCGCCTGGGAAAGAGAGGGACTGCTGTTACGCGTCGCCAGAGCGTTAGAGCAAGAGCGAGGTCAGTAGGGTAAAATTTATTTGTTTTGTAGAAAGCTATCCGTTACGATAAGGTTAGCAATTTTCCATATCTAGGGGATGGTTGCTAACGAAAAATAAATAACCCACATAACACCACGCAGCAAAAAGATAATAGTGGTACAAAAGTAGTGGCAAAATAAATACCAGCATAAGAAAAAAGGAGGAGACTTGTTTCTCATTGGTTGTGGGGCAGGTTTTTCTGGGGATCGTACTGACGCCGCCGTTCCCGTTATTCAGACACTTAGCCAGGCTGGGTTACCTGCGGCGATTTTTTTCGAGACGCTAGGTGAAAGGACACTCGCTTTAGGTCAAGTGCGCAAGCAAAAGGATCCCAACCAGGGATATGAGCCTTTGCTGGCTGAATTCATCACGCCTATTTTGCATGATTGTGTGCGTTTTAATATTCCCATCATAGGAAATTTTGGCGCGGCCAATCCGCCCGCAGCCGCTCAATTGATTAAAAAAATTGCCCATGAATTGGGATTAGACGATATAAAAATTGCGGTGATCGAGGGCGATGATATCGCGGCTACTTTAGATATTGAAAATACGCCTGTTTGGGAGGGCGACGGTAGCATTGCGGTAGACAAGACAGCCCTCATTTCTGCAAATGCCTATTTAGGTGCACGCGCGGTGACGGATGCTCTGCGGGCAGGGGCAGATGTGGTGGTGGCGGGTCGTTTGGCCGATCCAGCGCTTGCGTTGGGGCCGATTATGGCGCATTACAATTGGTCTTGGGATGATTGGGACGTGCTCGCGCAGCTGACCCTTGCAGGGCATTTGCTTGAGTGCGGTGCTCAAGTGACTGGAGGGTATTTTGCGGATCCCGGGCGTAAGGATGTGACCGATTTGGCCAGGGTGGGTTTTCCTATTGCTGAGATCCGCGAGGATGCCAGTTTTGTGATGACTAAGCCAGCCTCTACTGGGGGCATGGTCACCTTGGCGACAGTCAAAGAGCAATTGCTTTACGAGGTGCACGATCCAGCGAATTACATCACCCCGGATGTAGTGTTGGACATCACCGGTGTTGAGCTGACCGAGGTCGGCCCTGATCGGGTGTTGGTGCAGGGGGCAAAAGGGCGCCCACGCCCCGACCAATTAAAGGTCACAGCTGGTTTTGCCGGTGATTGGCTGGGTGAGGCCGAGATTTCTTATGCTGGGCCCAACGCAGCGCAGCGTGCTTCATTGGCTGCCGAGGTGGTCAAAGAGCGGCTCAACATCCGTCAAATAGAGGTGGCCTCACGCTTTGATCTGGTGGGCCTGTCCAGCGTTTTTGATAATCAAGCAGGTGATTTATTATCCCGTAGAGAGGTAGCTGATGCGCAGGATATTCGTTTGCGTATGGCGGTCAGTGCGGCCACTAAGCCACCGGTAGAGCAAGCTTTACAAGAGCTTTCTGCTTTGTATTGCACGGGGCCAGCCGGGGGCGGGGGCATTCGCTCACAGCTGCGTCATCGTATACAAACGCTATCTTATTTAGTTCCGCGCGCGCAGGTCCAAAGCCGCTTTTATTTTATTTAAGTGGGTATCCATATGGTCGAATCATCCATCGTACGCTTATATGATATTGCGCATGCACGTGCTGGTGACAAAGGCAATCGACTCAACATCAGTGTGATTCTTTTTGATGAAAAGTATTGGTCAGCGGTGTGCGATCAATTGACGGCTGAGCGCGTGAACGAACATTTTTCCTTTCGTGGTGCCATCACCACCAAGAGGTATCTCTTGCCCAATTTATATGCCATGAACTTTGTCATGGATAATGTGTTAGAAGGAGGGGTTAATTCGAGTTTAAATCTGGATAGTCATGGCAAAACCCTTTCATTTTATTTATTGGAAATACCCATTGACCTATCCAGCATCAAAGCAGAGTAAAAAAGATTCCCAATAGATGGGGGATTAAAAAATAATGGGAAGTAAAACAGAAGTAAGACTCAAATGAAGTCTAACCAAAACGAAGTCAAACCATTACTAAGGAGACACACTATGACAGTTTTTAAACGCCGTACTTTTGTGAAATTAGGCGCTGCCATTGCCGCCTTGAGCATGGTGTCCATGTCTGCATTTGCCCAGCCGCAGCGTTTGCTGATTGGCTCTACCTCAGCCTCATCGAGTCAGTATGCTTATTTTGTGGCGCTGTCTCAGCTGCTCAATGAAAAGCTAGACAACCTCAGCACGTCGGTCACCGAGACCGGGGCCACCATGGACAATTTGCGCCGTATGAGCCGTAATCAAATTGATTTAGGCCTGGTGACGACCAATGTGATGCATACTGCCAATGCAGGGAAGGGCGCCTTTGAGGGCAATCCTCATGATGGGCGTTTGTTGTGGATATATTCCATCGCACCTCAAAATGTGGTGGTGAGAAAGGATGCCGACATCGGCGTGCTCAAAGATCTCGAGGGCAAGCGCGTCAACCCAGGGCTAAAGGGGTCAGCGACGGAGCGCACCTCAGAAGCTGTGTTTGAGCTGCTGGGCATCGAGCCTAATTATATTCGCGGTTCTACAGGGGAAATCGTGGACGCCATTAAAGATGACCGTGCGATTGGTTATGTGAAATCCGGGGCAGGCCTCAAGTTGGATTCTTCATCGCAAGAGATTGCTGCTTTTACCCCAGTGGATGTGATCAGTCTAGATGATGAGCAGCAGGCATTGATTCGGGATAAAATGCCCGAGCTGTCACTGGTTGATGTCCCAGCCGACGACGAGTATGGGATAGATGCCTATAGCACA
>JAJYTK010000218.1 GCA_021793095.1 Pseudomonadota bacterium | reverse complement strand
AGCCCGCGCTGCATATAGAGTTTATTGAGGATGATTGGCATGAGGTGTTTGCCTCCTATCAGCCATCGCGCAGTATTGCTTGGCTTGGCGAGCTACAGAATCATTTTGATTTTTTGCAACAACGGCGTCGCACAGTGCAAAGTCGCACCCCGGTGTCCGAGCGATGTCCGCATTTACGGCATCAATTACGCCGCATTGGGCGCACCCAAATAGACGAGCAAGGGCAGTGGTCAGCGGATGATAGTCTTTCTTTTCATGCGCTACGCTCAAATCGATGGATCGGGTGTTATTACCGAGAGTATGCCATGGGGTGGGCATGGCATCCTGAGCAGGGCGCCTCTTTTGGCGAGCCGTATAGTGAGGATGCACGAGATAGCTTTGGTGAATTGCATTTTTGGCGTTGGGTCGATCAACAAAGCGGCTGGGGTTATCTCAGTGAAAGTATTAATCCCCTGGCTAATTCTTATGCGGTACGCGATCGCGAGGTATGGCAGGCCGCTACCTTTAGGAGCTTAGTATATGGACAGCGGACTCAGTATGGGCTCACTCTGCGGGCTCAGGTGGAACACCAGGGTCAAATATTTTCTGCACGTACCGGTGCGTTTAGCCGTTTTACGCTACCCACTTCCTTGCGTTGGCGCCGTCCTCCTGCCGCCGATGAGCAAGCTTGGTTTCCTTTTTGGACCACTTCCTTAGCTGAGTTTTAAAACAAAATTGAAATAAACCCAATGAAAAGCATCGATTCAAGGTGTTAACGGTATTTTGAGAGTCATTTATCGGTGGAGGGCAGGATGTCAGGATGGATTTTTAGTTTCTTGATTTGGTTGACCGCATTATCGGCCATTTATTTTATTGGTCATATCAATCTTACCCTGGTTGAACAGCAGTACCGGGCCTATCAAACGGCCATGCATACGACATCCGCTCAACAGCCCATCGAGGCAGATTGCCAATGGGTGCAACCAGTAGGCAGTACCTTACCGTATGAGCATTGTGTGAGCAGTCATTGGGGCACTTTGTCCCTAGAGGACGCGCGCAAAGAGCATGTCCAAGATTTAGCCATTGCCTCCGAGCGATTGGCACAAGCCGAGCTGAGCTATCAGCAATGGGGGCTAGGGCAAAAGGCTTTTGCGCCTTTTTTGCAGTACTTGCCCGATGATATTGCCTTGCATAAACAGTTGGTTGTGCTCTCCGATGATGGCAGCAGCCCTGAATTAAGCACCATGAGCGAGCGATTGCGGCATAGCCAACAGACATGGGGAGGGGTGCTGCAGGATGCCAAGCAAAGCTTCAATGAATACGCAGGTCATGTACACCGCACAGATGGACCATGGCGCTCGATTAATCAGCCCGATTGGCTGACTACCTGGCAGGCCGACACCCCAACCAATCGATTGGAGCCCCAGCCATGAGGAAAACAATCAGCGCGAGTTTATTTAGATGGATGCCGGGCTTGTTGGTGCTTTTTCTGCAGTCAGCGGTTTGGGCTCAATCGCAGTGCATAGAAACTTTGGAGCCGGTGACTGAGTTTTTACAGCAGTATGACCACAGCGCGCAATGGCAGTTTTTTAGTGCAGGAGAGGGGCGTTTTAGTGCGTTAGAGGCGGCGCTGCCACAGTCAAAGCTCGCTCCGGCGCTAGAGGTGCTAGATATTGATAATGAGGGGGCATTATTTATGCGCATGGAGTGGCAGTCGTTATGGCTATTCAAAATAAAGCAGTGCCTGTATTCATTGATTGCGACGCCTCAAAATCAACAAAAGGTGCACCTGCAGTTAACCATTTTTATAGGTGAGTCAGATAACCGCATGGTAGGTCCAGAGGATTGGTTTGATTTACCTTTGCTACATCATTTTTCTGATCATCAAACGGGTGAGGCTTTTTATGCCTTTGAATGGTTGACAGACGCGGCACATGATTTTGAGCAGGCTTTAACACGACAACTTGAAATACCGCAAGCTCAGGTGCGTAAATGCCGGGAACGCAAATTATGCATACTAGGGCATGGCGGCACACATTATTTGCTTAGCTGGATCGAGAGTGATCGGCAAAACGTTTTGCTCTTGTTTCGTCAGCCCTGTAAGAGAGATTGCAATGTGGCATTTTGAAAAAAGGAAATGGCTGTTGGTAGCACTTGTTTTGCTATTAGCGGTGTTCTTTGGGTTCTTAACGCTTCGCAGTGTGCACCAGTATCTGGATACTGAGATCCAAAAGGTTGAGGCACAAAATCAATTGCCCACCTTGGCTAGGGTAGTTTTTAATAGAAAGCTGTCGGCCGGAACCGTTTTAAATGAGGATGATTTAGCCATTCGCGAACTACCGGCAGCTTATGTTTCTACGCAAAGTTTAGCGCCTGGGGAATACGAACAACTGGTGGGTCAAATGTTGAAGTATCCGGTAGAGGCGGGTGAGCCGGCGTTGGTTTATCAGGTAGAGCCTTTGGCGCAACCCGCATTCTCACAGCGCATACAAACCGGTAGGCGGGCACTTAGTATTGCCGTGGACAGGATTAATTCAATTTCTGGATTAATACGTCCTGGTGATTTGATTGATATCTATGTTTCCTTTGATTATCAACGGCGCAAAATCACTGCGCCCTTACTACAAGGGGTGTATGTGTTGGCCACAGATCAAACTACCCAGGAACAAGAACACACACGCAAAGGCATCACTACATTGACCTTAGATTTAGATCCAGAGGATGCTGCTAAATTGGTCGCCGCCAAGCAAAGTGCCGAAATAACTGCCATGCTGCGTAATCCCATTGATGACGATACCTCAATAAAGGCAGTGCGCAATGATATTGCCACGCTATTAGGTTTACGTAACCCCATTGAAAATTTAAACCAAGGTCGTCGTGTCAACATTATTTATGGCAATACCCACCAAGGCAAGGATACTGTGGGACCCTTGCGTCCGGATCGGGTGTACAGAGCCCCTCCAGCGGTGTTTGATTTGCAGGTACCTTTTCACCTTAGCCACGGTCAGTCTGTTGAGGGT
>JAJYTK010000217.1 GCA_021793095.1 Pseudomonadota bacterium | reverse complement strand
CCCTGTGGCTACTCACCACCGAGTTGGGTACGGGCGATGACAAAGATCGTGTCATGCGCAAAAGCGATGGCAGCTATACCTACTTTGTGCCCGATGTGGCCTATCATGTCACCAAATGGGAACGCGGCTATCACTACTGTGTTAATATACAGGGCACGGATCACCACGGTACGGTGGCTCGGGTGCGGGCAGGTTTACAGGGGCTGGATTTGGGCATTCCCAGTGATTTCCCCGCCTATGTCCTGCACAATATGGTCAAGGTGATGCGCCATGGCGCCGAGGTCGCCATCTCTAAGCGCGCTGGCAGCTACACCACCATGCGCGAGCTCATCGACTGGGTAGGTCTGGATGCGGTTCGTTTCTTTTTGGTGCAACGTCGGGCAGATTCCGAGTTTACTTTTGATATTGACCTGGCCCTCTCGCATAGCGAGGAAAACCCGGTCTACTACGTGCAATATGCCCACGCCCGTATTCATTCTGTTTTGCGCCAATCAGACACCCCGCTGTCCACTATTAGCCAAGCCGACACCAGCCCGCTCACGGCACCTAGCGAGCGCGCACTCTTGCAGCGTCTGGCCGAGTATCCGGCCATGATTCAGCAGGCCGCGCACGAGCTCGCTCCCCATCAGGTGGCATTTTGGTTGCGCGATTGCGCCGCTGATTTTCATACCTGGTATAACAACGAGCGCTTGCTGGTGGATGATGAACCACTGCGTCTGGCCCGTTTGAGCCTCGCCTTTGCCTGCGCTCAGGTGATTGCCAACGGTCTGGGCTTGCTGGGTGTCAGTGCACCAGTAGAAATGTAAACCATGGCCAGAAAACGTAAACGCTCTTCTCAATCTCGTGGCGGTACTTTTACCGGCATTATTATCGGACTGGTCCTGGGCCTGGCCGCCGCCGTTGCGGTGGCCATCTATGTGACCAAGGCGCCGATGCCTTTTTATGATCGGGCCAGTCGCGACCCCAGTGAGATCATCTTGCCCGATGTGCAGGACGCCCCTGATCCCAATAGCAAGCTCTACCAAAAAAACTCGCGCTTGCCCGAGGACACGCGTGTCCCGACACCGACCCCCAAGCAACAAGAAGACGAGCTCGGACAATTTATCGCGGGTCTTAATCAGCTCGAGTCGGTCCCCGAGGGGGCTCTGCCCAAAAGTCCGCCGCCCAGCGCCGATCAAAAGCGCAGCGATGGATCCGCTGCTGAGGCTGATGCCGCCCAAGAGCGAGCCGCCACCCCGGGCAAGGAAACCACCTACTTTTTACAGGCGGGGGCATTTCGCTCGGCCCAAGATGCCGATACTGTCAAAGCCCGCATCATCATGCTAGGGCTTGATGCCAGTGTGCAGGTGGCCCAGCTCGATGGCACCCCCATCAATAGAGTGCGCGTCGGCCCCTTTAAAGGCATTGACGAGCTTAACAAGGCGCGTGAGGCCTTGGGCGATGAACAAATCGAAACCTCCGTTGTCAGACAATAAGGTATCAACTTTTAGTGGAATCATCACAATGAACGCTTTTTCCCTTTTGTCCCGTTTTGCAGCCACCGCTACTTTGGCCGCCATGGCCTTATTTAGCCCTTTGCACGCTGCCGCCGCTGAGCTTCCCGATGATCAGAGCTACGCGCGTTTGGCTCAGGCACAGCCTGCAGATCAGGCCGATCAACTCGAGGTGCTCGAGTTTTTTGCCTACACCTGCCCCTACTGCGCGATGTTTTCCCCTTATGTTGAGCGCTGGTCTCAGGATCTGCCCGAGGGTACAGTGATCAAGCGAGTACCCGTGGCCTTTAACGACAGCATGAGCGATTTGCAGCGCATGTATTACACACTCGAGGCGCTCAATCGTTTAGATTTGCACAATGCTTTATTTGATACGCTGCACAAGGACAAACAAGAGGTGTTTGATGCCCAGGCCCTGACTCAGTGGGCGGTTCAACAGGGCATTGATGAACAAGAGTTCACCCAAGCCTTTAATTCTTTTGGGGTGCAGACCAAGGCCAATCGCGCCAATGAGCTGGTCAAGCGTTATCAGGTCGAGGGGACCCCTACCTTGGCCATTGGGGGGCGTTATATCACCTCACCGGCCATGGCTCAGGGCTATGATGAGGCCATAGAAATCGCCCAACAGCTACTGGACTACAGCCTCCAACAGGCTCAATAATAATGCTCACCGATGGCCGCCCTAGGGGCGGCCATCTGCCATCACAGGTGTGACGGGATAGGGCAAAATCAGTCTGTATGCTGCAAGGCCTGCGCACGTGCCTGCATTAAATCATCAATCAGGGCCTCTGGGGCCTCTAACCCTATCTGCACCCGCAGCAATTGTGGGGGGTTACCTTGTGCGCTGCGTTGTCCTTGAGCGCTATGGGTCCAATAGCTATGCGTTTGTACGGCGCTGGTATTGACCCATTGTATGAGGCTTTCAAAGCCACCCCAGGAAAAACCAATCCCAAAATACTGTAGGCTATCAACAAAAATACGGGTCTGCGCGGGGCTCAGTGACCAAGCAAAGGACAGCATCCCGTTGGAGCCCAGCGCGTCTCGTTGCCACAAGGCATGGCCGGGGTCTTGTGGCCAAGCGGGATGGTAGATCTGCTCTACCTCTGGCCAAGCGGTCAATGCCTCGCAAACCTTGAGGGCCGATTGAGCCGATTGCTCCATACGCAACGGCAGGGTACGCACCCCTCTCAGGGCCAGCCAACAGTCATCCGCACTGACGGCAAAACCGATGGCATAGTGCGCATCATGCAAGATCTTCATATGAGATTCATGGCGGGTCACCACGGCCCCCAACATCAGGTCAGAGTGACCCCCCACATACTTAGTCCCGGCGATGATCGAAATATCCACCCCCATGGCCAGCGGCTGATAGCTGTAGCCTGAGCCCCAGGTATTATCGGTCATGACCAAAAGGTCTTGGGCATGGGCCCACTCGACCAGGCGCGGCACGTCAAGCATCTGCATCAATAATGAACCGGGGGACTCTATATAAAGCACCTTGGTATTG
>JAJYTK010000216.1 GCA_021793095.1 Pseudomonadota bacterium | reverse complement strand
TTTTATGTGGCACTTTTTTTGCATTATTTGTGATCAGCGGTCTTTTTATTTTTGGCACCACTATAAAACATAGGCTTTATGGACTACTTTATGCCAATTTTTACTTTTTGCGTGACTATCATATTGAATATTGGGCGCCAGGCATTGGAGTAGCAGTGTTTTTAGGTGCATATACATTGTTAGGCACATTAATTTATTCCAGCGTTGCGTTATTTTTGTTTTTATTTTTCATGTATGTGCTTTTAAAAAAAATCAATTTATATTTGCACCAAAAGATTATTGCAGAAATTCCTTTTTTTCTACGTTTATTAAGTGCGGCATTGCGCTCTGGGCTGAGCGTGCAGAGTGCTTTGCAGGAAATTATTCACCAATGGCAGGGCCCTTTACGCAAAGAGCTAAGTTTGCTGCTGCGTGAATTGCAGGTGGGTGTCCCTTTGGTAAATGCGTTGGCCAATTTTCGCCAACGCATGCCCGTGCCAGCGGTCAATATGATGACAATGGCTTTAGAGGTATCGTTGCGCTCGGGCGGTGCTGTTGCGCCACTTTTGGATGAGTTGGCAGAAAATATACAGCACCGCATTGAATTGCAACACAAAATTAGCGCCTTATCCCTGCAGGGAAAGATGCAAGCGTATGTATTGACTGTGGTGCCTTATTTATTGATGGCTGTATTGTATTGGCTGGATGAGTCTTGGGTGATGCCCTTCAAAGAAAGCTTGATCGGCAACATTATATTTAGTCTGTGCTTATTAATGAGCGTTGTTGGGTTTTTTATTATTCAGAAAATGGTAAATATTCGTCTATGAGTAAAGCGATTATTTTTATTTATTTGTCGCTTTCCCTAGGGGCTTTAGGTCTGGGTTTAGCGCTCGTCTGGCGTATACATAGGTTTGAAAGAGGCCTTATTAAGGAAAATTTGCGGCATATACCGATTCAAACTCTGATGGATCGGCTGATCGTTATTTTGAGTGCTTATTTATATCATTTGATTAGTTGGCGATACATTAATTTATTAGAGCGAAAAGCCGCGTTTTTAGGCATTAGTGTATCGGGGCTTAAGGTTTATTGGGGGCAATTGGCCTTTTCTTTAATTGCTGCCGTATTAATTTTATTTTGGGGTTTTAACTTTATTGCCGGACTGTTGTTGTGGTTGGGTGTCACTGTTTTATGTTTTGTATTACCACTGATGTATTTTAATCAGCAGGCGGCAAAGCGCAAGCAAGGGTTTTTAGATGCATTTAGTTTTTTGCTGGATTTATTGGCACTTAATTTAAGTGCTGGGGTGAGTTTAAATCAAAGCTTAAAACTAGCCAATACTCATTCGCAAAGCAGTTTTTTACATGGTAATGTGCAACAACTCATCCAGGCGCTCGAGCAGGGGCTGGCGGTAGAAAAAGCCTGGAAAGACTTTGCTCAACGTTGTGATCACACTGAGGTTGATGCTTTTGTATTTGCTATTTTGCAAGCGCATCGTCAAGGCTTAGCGTTGCAGCAGGTGCTACAACAACAAGCACGGCAAATAAAGTTAGTGATTTATACAGCGGCTGAAAAAAAAGCCTTGGCATTACCCACAAAGCTCATTTTTCCTATTGTAGTGTTTATATTTCCAATCACTTTTATCGTCATCGCATTCCCCTTGCTTTATGGAATGTTGGAGCAATCCTTTTAATGTGTTTTATTCATCCGAGTTTAAAATTTATCTTATGACAAAGGGCGTTCAAAAAAAAACGATGCCTATGGCCCTGGAGTACCGACCGTTTAATCTGTTTTAAGTGTGACCAACGCATTATTAATGTTCTGGTGGTCAATAGTTTCTGGGGGCGTTTTTGGGGGATGAGGCGTTTTTCTAGGCGTCCCTTGGCGAGCGATTTGGGTTGGGTATTATTTATTCCGCACACATTTGCCATACATCAATTATTCGCTAGGCAGTCGTTATGTGTGGCATTTATTGGTTCTGCTGGTGAGGTGCTACGGCGTGGATTACTCAGGCCAGGTCGGGTCATGATTTCTTTGGGCGCTTGGGGGGTACTAGAATGCGCGCCAGAGCAGCAGTGGGCACTAGAGTGCGTGCTTGCCAATGTGCAGGTGCTGCAGCATACATCAGGTACTGAGATAGCGGGTTAGTGTGTGGGCCGTGGTAGTGTAAAACGCCCATCCTTATTTTTTTCAGTGATTAGCGCCTGCAAATCATCCGCAGGTAGGGGTGAGGTGAAATAAAACCCTTGTGCGGCATAGCAATTTATTTTTATTAAATAAAGTAATTGCTCTTTGGTTTCAACCCCTTCGGCAATCGTTTTCATCCCTAAGTCGTGTGCCATGCTAATGATGGCATTAACAACGGCTTGGTCCCCTTTATTATGACAAATATCCCGTATAAATGAGCGATCTATTTTGAGCGTATCGATACGGAATTGTTTCAGTAGTCCCAAGGAAGAATAACCCGTACCAAAATCATCTATGGCAATTTTTATGCCTGTTTTTTTAAGCTCAATCATGAGCGAGGAGGAGTATTTGGGGTTTTTCATGGCCACCGCTTCAGTGAGTTCAATTTCTAATTGCTCTGAGGCTGGGCCATGGTTATCTAATAATTGGGTAAGCGTATTTACAAAGTCTTCTTGTTCAAATTGAGTCGCAGAAATATTAACGGATACACAGGGAATAGGGATGTTTTCAGATTGCCAACGACTAATTTGTTGCAGGGATTCGCTGAGCACCCACTTTCCAATACGTATAATGTCACCGGATTCTTCTGCAATGGGGATAAATTCTGTAGGGGGGATGTTACCTAAAAGTGGTGAATGCCAACGCAACAGCGCTTCAACACCAATGATTTTGCCCGTACTCAGTTGTACCTGGGGTTGATACATCAAATACATTTCGTCGTTGTCGAGGGCCTCTTTCAGGGTCATGCTCAGAACCAATTTATGCGCTGTTTCTTCGCGCATCGCTGATTTAAAAAAGCAGTAGTTACCGCGCGAATTCTGCTTCATGCGGTGCATAGC
>JAJYTK010000215.1 GCA_021793095.1 Pseudomonadota bacterium | reverse complement strand
GTTGGGGTACCCACCCATCCATCGGCACAGGCCGCCGACACCCAAATTCATACCATTCGCGGGTTCATGCCGGATCTCAAGTTTTCTCTACAAGGGGCCAATGATCAAACCATCACCCAAGATGACTTCCAGGGCAAAGTGGTGATGATGTTTTTTGGGTACGCTAATTGCCCCGATATTTGCCCCACCACCATGGCTCAACTGGCCGAGGTAATGGAAAAACTCGGTGATGAGGCTGAAAAAGCCCGCATTTTATTTGTCAGTGTAGACCCGCACAGAGACAAACCGGACATGTTGCAAGCCTATGTCGAGGCATTTGATGATCGATACGCAACAGGCTTATCTGGTAGCGAAAAACAAATCGCAGATTTGGCGCGCCGGTATCGTGTGGCCTATCAAATAGAAAAGCCGCCAGCCGATAACCCAAACCGCTACGAGGTTGCACACAGCCGAGGCATTTATATCTTTGATCAAAAAGGCAAAGCACGTTACCTTGCGTCAGATTCAGAATCTGTCAATGATCTGATAGAAACAGTGCAAAAACTGTTTTAAATAAAAGGGTAAACACTGCAATGGGCCGTAGTCGTTGATTGTCAATACGCTAAACTTCCCCTACGGCCCTATTAAAATTCACTTTCTCTGCGTGTTACTGCTCGAGCGCAGGTGAATATCCCTCTTCTTTAATAATGCTTTCCAATACAGCGGCATCCTCAACATTACCTACGGTTAAGGTGTGTGTTGACACATCCGCCTCGACCTGAGCTTGAGCAAACTGGTCTTGAATCGCTTTGGTGATGGTGTTGACGCAGTGACCGCAGGTCATATCGGGTATCTGAAATTTGATTGCCATAATACTTACCCTCATAAATTAAAATGAATCAGCGCAGCGTAGTTTATATACCCTACCCTTAAAGGCGAGTGAATACCCTACGCCGCAGCACAAATAGTACCAATTCAAAATAAAAAAGCACAAGCACTTGCACGTCGCTCGGTCCTCTTTACCTTGAAGGCCACACTCTTTTTAAAAATCATTGACCTTAACCCTAGGGTAAGGTTCATAATATAGAAAATTGAAAATTTTTTTTGAGGTTAGCATGGACACCAAAACATCTAATGCCGTTCAACTTTCGGTGCAAGGCATGAATTGTGCAGCCTGTGTGCGCCATGTTGAGCGAGCGCTCACAGAACTGGCGGGTGTGAAGCTTGCTTCCGTCAACTTGGCGACTGCAAAGGCCTATGTTGAGCTTGAACCCACACACCCTGCTGCAGTGACTGATATGATCGCAGCCATTGATAAAAAAGGCTTTCATGCCACAGAAATCACCGCAGATAACAAAGAAGAGGTGTTTGCTGCAACTCAAACTGCCCTGCATGATGAGGCTGAAACAAAAAAGAAAAATTTCTTTATTGCTTTGATACTCAGTTTGCCCGTATTTATTACAGATATGGGCGCACACCTTATCCCCGGATTTGGTGACTGGCTGCATAGTTTTATTACCGCACGCTCTTTAGCTTACTTTCAATTTGTACTCACCACACTCGTGATTTTATTTCCGGGCTGGAGCTTTTTCTCTTTGGGTTTTCGTGCATTAGCACAGCGCGCACCCGATATGAATACCCTTGTGGCCATTGGTGCTGGCAGTGCTTGGCTGTACTCTACCTTTGCCACAGTGGCCCCTCAATTACTCCCTGAAGGTGCAGCACATCTGTACTTTGAGGCGGCGGCAGTGGTCATTACCCTGATCTTATTGGGCAAGTATTTTGAAGCCCGAGCCAAAGGCCAAACGGGTGCAGCCATTCAAGAATTACTGAGTTTGCAAAGCGCCAGTGCCCGCATCTATCGAGATGGCAATTGGCAAATATTGCCCATCGATCAACTGCGCATAGATGACGAAATTTTGGTCCAGCCTGGCGAAACTGTTGCAGCAGATGGCGTGGTGATCGATGGCGTTGGTCACATTAACGAAATGATGATTACAGGCGAATCGATGCCCGTGCGTAAAGAAATTGGCGACGAGGTCATCGGGGGGACGCTCAATGGCTCTAGTTCTATCCGCGTCAAGGTCACGCACCTGCCGCAAGAGTCGGTACTGGCCAATATCATTCGCCTTGTTGAAAATGCCCAAGAAAACAAACTACCCGTTCAGGCTTTAGTAGATAAAATTACCCTCTGGTTTGTTCCCGTTGTGCTGGCCATTGCAGCGGCAAGCTTTATTTATTGGGCTTATATTTCTAACCAAGGAGGGCTGAGTATTGCGGTCGTGAATGCCGTGGCGGTACTGATTGTCGCCTGCCCTTGTGCGATGGGCCTCGCCACACCAACCTCAATCATGGTGGGCACGGGCCGTGCGGCCAAAACCGGAGTATTATTCCGTCAGGGCCAAGCATTACAACAGCTGGCTCAAGTTAAAAACGTCGCTTTTGACAAAACGGGTACCCTCACCATTGGGGAGCCTACCCTCAGCCACTTAGAGCTCGCAGACGGCTTAAACAAAGAAGATGTCCTGAGTGATCTCGCCGCAGTGCAAAGCCACTCGGAACACCCTATTGCATTAGCCATTGTTGCTGCCGCAAAAGAACGAAACCTACGCTGGGATGAACCAAGTGCTTTTCAGGCTCTCACCGGCTTGGGTGTTGAGGCCAAGGTAAATAACCATCATTACCTCTTGGGTTCGGCTGATTTAATGGCAGCGCAACAGATCGATACGGATCGGTTTGCTGAACGCTTTAATGCATGGGCGAAACAAGGCCAAACCCCAGTATATATCGCTCGAGATCAAAAGCTGATAGGTGTGCTCACCATTAATGACCCCATCCGTGAAGAAGCCAAAGAGGTCATCAAATGGCTAACAGATAACCATATTAAAAGCACAATGATTACGGGTGATCACCCCTTAACAGCTCAATATGTTGCTGATAGACTGGGTATTAGCGGGGTATACGCGCAAACAAAACCCGATGATAAGGCTTCAATCGTCAAAATGCTGCAGGCCCAAGACGGCCTGACTAGATCGG
>JAJYTK010000214.1 GCA_021793095.1 Pseudomonadota bacterium | reverse complement strand
CCCAAAGCTATAGATGAGTTGGTTCAAGGCATCGACGATGGTCTGATGCAGCAAACGCTATTGGGGGTTACAGGTTCAGGAAAGACTTACACGATGGCCAATGTCATCGCGCGCACCGGTCGACCAGCCATTGTATTAGCACCCAATAAAACCCTGGCGGCACAGCTATATGCTGAGATGCGCGAGTTTTTTCCTGAAAACGCGATTGAGTATTTCGTTTCTTATTACGATTATTATCAGCCTGAGGCTTATGTGCCGGCGCGCGATCTGTTTATTGAAAAAGATTCTTCAATCAACGAACATATCGAGCAGATGCGCCTGTCTGCGACCAAGAGCTTGCTTGAGCGGCCGGATACTGTCATTGTCGGTTCGGTTTCCTGTATTTACGGTATTGGCAACCCCAGTGACTACCATGCCATGGTACTGACACTGCGCCAAGGTGATATCTTGGATCGCCAAGAGATCCTTGCGCGTCTCGTAGCCATGCAGTACGAACGGAACGACACCGATTTTGTGCGAGGTGGTTTTCGCGTACGGGGTGAGGTCATCGACGTGTTCCCAGCCGAACATGCCGATTATGCTTTGCGCATCACTTTATTTGATGACGAGATTGAAAACCTTGAGCTCTTTGATCCTTTAACGGGTCAGGTGCAACAAAAAATCCCTCGCTTTACGGTGTTCCCAGGCTCTCATTTCGTGACGCCGCGTGACACCGTTCTCAAGGCCATTGAAACCATCAAAGAAGAGCTTAGCGAGCGGCTCGATGAGTTATACGCTTCGGGGCAGCATGTTGAGGCGCAGCGTTTAGAGCAACGCACACGTTTTGATCTTGAGATGCTCAATGAATTGGGTTTTTGCAAGGGCATTGAGAACTACTCGCGCCACTTCTCTGGCGCAGCGCCCGGTGAGCCGCCCCCCACTTTAATTGATTATTTACCTGCCAATGCCTTGATGTTCATCGATGAGAGTCATGTCACGATGGGGCAATTAGGGGGGATGTATCGAGGTGATCGCTCGCGCAAGCAAACCCTCGTAGAGCATGGTTTTAGATTGCCTTCAGCGTTAGACAACCGACCGCTCAAATTACAAGAGTTTGAGGCCCGCATGCGCCAAACCGTCTTTGTTTCTGCAACGCCAGGGCCTTATGAGCTAGAAGGCTCAGATCAGGTGGTCGAGCAGGTGGTGCGTCCCACAGGTTTGGTTGACCCCGCGGTTGAGGTGCGTCCGGCCATCACCCAGGTGGATGATCTGTATGAGGAATGCGTCTTGCGTATTGAGCGCAAAGAGCGTGTGCTGGTCACGACTTTGACCAAACGCATGGCCGAAGACCTCACTGAGTATCTCGGGGAAAACGGTCTTAAAGTGCGTTATCTACACTCTGATATCGATACGGTAGAACGGGTGGAAATTATCCGTGACCTGAGAATAGGCACCTTTGATGTGCTGGTTGGGATTAACCTCTTGCGAGAAGGCTTAGACATTCCTGAGGTATCTTTGGTGGCTATTTTGGATGCCGATAAAGAAGGTTTTTTGCGTTCTGAACGTAGTTTGATCCAAACCATTGGTCGTGCCGCACGTAATATCCATGGCCGTGCTATTTTATATGCAGATCAGATGACAGATTCAATGCGGCGCGCACTTGAGGAAACAGAAAGAAGGCGCGAAAAGCAGCTACAGTTTAACGAAGAGCACGGGATTACCGCACGAGGGGTCACCAAAGAGGTTCGTGATCTCATTGACGGGGTCATGCAACGTGCGGATACCCAAGCCGAGCCAGACCAGTTGCAGGTTTCCCCCGAGATCCTAAGAGATGAAAAACAACTGGCCAAAGAGCTCCAAAAGCTTGAAAGAAAAATGCTAGAGCACGCAAAAAACCTTGAGTTCGAACAAGCTGCCCAAGCGCGGGATGCACTCAATAAGCTAAAAGAACAGGCTCTTTTAAGGTAAAAGGTCTTCGGTACGCGCAAAGTTTTTGGTATACTGGACTAAATTGGTCTTGATTCTTTTTAAATGTGATTTTAAAGAGCTTTCGAGATAGATTATGTTTGTAGTTAGTCCAAAAGCAGTGGGCGTTGCTTTGATTTAAGGAATTTATCATGCGTTTGACGACTAAAGGCCGTTTTGCTGTCACTGCGATGATTGATTTGGCGTTACGCCAACATAGTGGTCCAGTCACCTTGGCAACAATTAGCGAGCGGCAAAATATCTCGCTATCATATTTAGAGCAGCTATTTGGCAAATTACGCCGACATCAGTTAGTCGACAGTACACGCGGGCCCGGTGGTGGCTACAGCCTGGCGCGTTTGGCCCGGCATATTACAGTGGCCGATATTATATTTGCAGTTGATGAGCCCATTGATTCGACCTATTGCGGTGGCCTTGGCAATTGTGCCATTGGCCCTAATGGCGAGCGCTCCAAGTGCATGACCCATGATTTGTGGGCCGCCTTGAGCCGCAAGATGGTAGACTTTTTAGATTCAGTGTCTTTACAGGACCTCGTAGATAAACAGCGTATGCGCTTACTAGAAGAGTCCGTGCGTAACCAGAAAAAAACCAAGCGTCAACCCGTTAGTGGTGTAGAGGCGATTCAAAAGCGCTCCAGCACCTCGGTCTGACCGTCCGTCAGTGCTTCTAAATATTTTTGATTCAGGGGCGCTTCAGTTTAAAATTAACCCAACAGTAACACCAGTATTACACGCCTTACACCATGGAAAAAACACAGATCGATGATGTTATTTATTTAGACTATGCGGCGACCTGCCCTGTGGACGAGCGCGTAGTCGAGCAGATGCTGCCGTGGTTGCATGATTGTTTTGGCAATCCTGCATCCAGCAGCCATGCCTTTGGTTGGCAGGCCGAAGAGGCCGTAGAGGCGGCCCGCGCCCAGGTGGCCGCTGCTATCGGTGCTCAACCGCGTGAAATTGTCTGGACTTCGGGTGCTACCGAGTCTAACAACCTTGCCATCAAAGGATACGCGCGCGCCCAGGCGCATCGTGGCAAACACATCATTACTGTAGAAACCGAGCACAAGGCGGTTTTAGATACCTGCGCAGCGCTTGAGCACGA
>JAJYTK010000213.1 GCA_021793095.1 Pseudomonadota bacterium | reverse complement strand
CGATCTAGCGATATATTCTGTGCCTCGTATACCAAGGGTGGCAACCGGGGTCTTGAGCTCGTACTGCTCGTGCTTGCTGCTGCCAATCGTGCCGGTCATTGTGCGCAGCCCGCCTTTGAGCAATCCGAACACCAAGGACCCCTCTTGAGTATCCTCATAAAAATATTCCTCGACAGCAAATAAAGTATCGGGCATTAATGACACCAGACCGCCATCACTAAAACGTAGTTGAACCCGCCCATCATTGTGTGTGTTGACTCGATCTGAATTAAAAACGGGTTCTGCTTTGGCCAATGCGCGTTGACCATGCTGAGTGGATTCGGCGGTGACCTCACCTTGGGCAAAAATTGTGGTTGCTGCCTCTTGTGCCCAGATGCCAGAGCTGCCCAACAGCAGCGCTAACGCACTGAGGACTTGGCAAGATATCTGTCTAAAGTAAGTCATAGCGTAGGTTGACCATGAAAATGTGGCGCTTGTAACGACCCAAGGCCAAGTTAGAGTGGTTGCGGTAAAACTGATATTGCGGGCGGAGGGTTAACTTTCGGTTAATGGCATAAATAGCGCCTAAATAGGCATCATAAAAAGTATCCCTGCGCCGCTTTTCAAAACTGGGGTGGGTATCTTTAAATCGACGGCGTTCGACGGCCACCCCACCCTCAATTTGAAATCTAGGTGTGACCAAATACATACCGCCTATCCTGAGGCCTGCAATATCATGATTGATGTGGGTTGGCGCACGGCTTTTGCTTTTACGGTGTGTGCCCCCATAAAGAGTGGCATAAGCCAAGGCGCGCTCATCTGCAAAACCTTTCAGGAGACTGGCCCCGCCGATGTAACGCCGTGCATTACGTCTGCTGTTATCCTGAGCATAACGGCTACTGGAGTAGTTAAGTTTACTGGCTTGAGCAAAGGCACTGAGCTCAGTAGTTGAATTGACGCTATAGGCATATTGCCCAATGAGCGTGCCCATATTTCTAAAATTTTTATTGCGGAGTCGATAATTTTGTAATTTGATGCGCGCCGATAATTCATGCCTGTCTACACTGCGCGCCAAGCCCACGCTCACATCGCTGACCAGGGTGTTATATCGAGAGGTTTTAAAATTTCCACGTGTTGCGATATTACCCTGAGCGGTAAAACGCCATTGCTCATTGATGGGGGTTGAATAGCGGATGTGATAACGAGCGGTCATGACCGCGCTTTTAGTACGTTGGTGCTCCTTGGGCAACAAATAAACAATGTCGCCATCACCTGGCAGTGCAATTTCAGAAAGATCGGCAGCACTGTTGATATTGCTGTCATAACCAAGCCCCACCTGAATATATGAAGACAGGCGTGCGACCTCGCTTTTGCTTTCTGCTTGACTTAACAGGTCTAAATAGTGAGCAATGGATTTTTGAATTTCAGGAGATGGTTGCTGCTTTTGGAGGTGCTGAAGCTCTGCCCTGGCATTTTGTTTTTCGCTGAGCATAATGTAGGCGTGGGCAAGTCCGAGCCGACACTGCTCGTGATCTGGCGTCACTGCTAAACAGCGCTCGAAGGCCATCACAGCCACGGTGGGCGCATCTTCGTGCAGTGCCGCTGTACCCAGTTTTAAATCGTAGGCAGGGGTGCCCGCGCGCGAATTTTCTTGAGCCAGCAGTTCGTTGAGGCTTGAGGGGGTTTGAGCTGACGCAAGCGCACATGGCAGCATTGCCAAAAGTGCTGTAAAACGTAGTTGACGTCGCCTCTTCGTCAACCGTTTATACTTTGTTAGCATGAGGCTAATTCCATTTTGGGATGATTGTTAAGCTTTGATACATCAATTACATCTCACTGATGCTCTTTTTTGATACTTTAGGTGGTAACAAGATTGTAAAGGACTTAATACAACATAAACATTAAGTTAAACCCTATTATGAAAAAAGATAAAAAAACCCAAATGGCCTCAGCTATGGCACAAATTTTACAAATTTCTGATTTCCACCTATTTGATGACCCTGAAAAGGAGCTGCTCGGGGTAAACACTTTTTCAGCTCTAGAAGGCGTGATAGCACATATCAGGGCCCAAGAATTTTCTTTTGATTTGGTGGTGGCCAGTGGAGACATTTCGCAAGATGGCACCCCACAAAGCTATGAGCATGCGCAGCAGTTGCTGGCCCAGTTAGGGGTGCCAGTACTTTATTTGCCCGGTAATCATGATCACTTACCTGCGATGCAGCAGGTCTTAGCGGAGCAAATGGGCTCAGTCTATGAACTCGGTGACTGGCAGATAGTGGCCTTGGATACGCATGTGCCGGGCACCAATCAAGGGTATCTAAACGATGAGCAACTACAGATCTTAGAGCAGGCAGTCACCCAAGGGCCCCATCAGTTGGTCGCATTACACCACAACCCCCTACCCATAGGCAGTGCATGGTTAGATCCAATGATGATCGCGAATGCCACGCGGCTACTTAAACTGTGTGAAGAGGAGCCTTCTATACGTGGTCTGATTTGGGGTCATGTGCATCAAGAAATGGATACTGTCTGGGCGCTGGGTCCAGAGCGACGACAGTTGCGACTACTGGCCTGCCCCGCCACCTGCCTACAGTTTGCACCGCGCAGCCAACAGTTTGGTTTAGACACACAGGCGCCTGGGTATAGAGTGATTGATTTAGGGCCAGATGGCTCAATAGGTACGCAGGTAATACGGGTACCCAATTTAAGCATTACCCCCCATCTGAATAGTGGCGGGTATTAAGTGCATTCCGCCCTATTAGCATAAAAAAACCAGGCCCAACCCGAGAAAAAGTTGATTGTTCAACCCCTGAGTCTAGGCCTGGTTTAATAAGTATTGGCGTGGTGTTTATTTTTCGGCGAAAGCGCGCTCAATCACATAATCGCCCTGCTGTCCCAAACCAGGGGAAATCTCAAAACCACGCTCATCAAGGCATTGAGTGAGGTCTTTGAGCATCGAAGGGCTCCCGCAAATCATGGCTCGATCATGTTCCGCATCTAGGACAGGAAGGCCAATCTTGCTAAATAGCTCATTAGACTCCAACCAAGCGGTGATCCGCCCTTCGTTACGGAAGGGTTCGCGCGTAACGGTA
>JAJYTK010000212.1 GCA_021793095.1 Pseudomonadota bacterium | reverse complement strand
AGGCCGCCGGTTGAAAAGAGGCTGCGCTCCCCTGGGGGGATGCCGTAGACGCGGCTGATTTTGCGGGTGCCTCAACTGTCGCTGCTGCCTCAACTGTCGCTGCTGCCTCAACTGTCGCTGCTGCCGCAGAGCTCGCCTGCTGGGGCGCTGACCTGCTGGGCGTACGCTTGGGCAGCACATGGTCCAGCGCCAAACTCAGCGTGCCCACCAACCCCGCCCCGATCAAGAGCCGCCCCACTTTGTCCAGTAAGCTCAGGTAGGTGGCATCATACCAACGCACCAACACAAACATAAAACACGCCAAAAACAGATACATGGCCGCGCGCTGTCGGTGTATCCCAGCATATACAATGCCTGTAAATGCCATGACCAACCAAGGATTGGGCCACCACACAAAGGCCAAACCCAACGCCCCCGCCGCCATCACCAGCGTACTCAAGGCACTGAGCATCGGTGCCAATGACAGCCACATCGTCGCCACCAACACAAAAGCAGCCACACTGCTCAGTATGGGCACCCCAAACCCGGGTTGTGCCCAGCCCGCAGCCACCCACCAAGACAAGAGCCCAGCCACCACCAACCAAAACCCACTGGCCACTAATAAAGGCTGCAGCTCACGCTGGCGTTCGCGATCTAAGCCGTGATAGGCCCCGGCCAGTAAAAATACCCAGGCATAAAGCAGGCCAAAACGCAGATCAAAGACCGTGGCGTCCATTTGCCACAAGCTGCTATGCGGAGCAATCCAAGGCCAGGCCCAGCAAACAAATACCAACCAAGCCGCCGTCAGTGCACGGACCAGCGGCGCCCGTGCCCACAAATACCACAGCATGGCCAATAAAAACACAATTACAAAACCCAAGGGACTAAACTCACCCCGCGACCACACCACGGTGATGGTAATCAACGCCCCCACCCAGGTCATGAGCCACAAATCGGCCCACCAGCGCCCTCCACGCCACGGCCGGGTCACCCCCAGCAACATCGACAAAGCAAATAAAAACCATGCCAGCACCGGTAAAGGCAAGCGCCCCCAAACACTGAGAAAGCTGACCCAAAAAACAGCGCCCACCACCAATACCAACACCCGCATGCCCCGCAAAGTCCACACCGGTTGCGCCGCTAAAGACTGCGTGGCCCCCCTCGGTGACGACCGATCAGAGGAGGGAGTCGAGGACAGATTAGATGACTGCTTTGGCGGTGACTCGGCGGAAGGTGAGGCCTGTTGGGTGGCCGATGAGGGCGAAGCACGGCGATGACGCTGCGCACGACGCATGTGTGCAAAAAGCCATAGCGCCGCCAATGGCACCAAAAGCAAGGCATAAATCCCCAACCCCATATGGGGCAGTACGGTAAAGCTCAAATGAAAAACTAAAATTAACCCCGCCGCACTAAAACCCACCCAACTGAGTAAATCCTCGCGCCAACGGAGCATCAACCCTGCGATCACCCCCAGAAAAACAATGCCCGCCCCCAACGGCCATGACCATAAAGTATCCGCATGGTGATAATGCGTATACTCCACAACCGCCAAAGCAAATGAAAATGCAAAGACCGCAAAACTCAATGCCCGCAGCCCCCAGCCCCAGGGGTAACCGTCCACACGCCAAAATAACAGCACTAAAAACCACAGCGCATTCCAGCCCGCCAAACAAGCACTCATCACATACTGAGCAGAAAAATAAAAGCTCGTTACAATAAGCAGGCCGATGCTGACATTGGTTAAACACCAGGTAAGCAGTATGATGGGGATGCTTTTTAACCCCAGTGCCCAGGGCAGCAACAACACTGCCCACCAAGCAAACAGACGCCACGAGTCTGCGCCGCTGTGGTATACCTGCCCCAACAGTGCCAACAATGCACCGGTCATCAGGGCCGCGACTAACAACGCAATACTTGACAGCGACCAAGGCTTGGCCCAATCTTTGGGGTGATATCGACCCTGGCGTCCTGCAAATAATAGGGGTACGGTAAATGCCACGGTCACCAGAACAATCCGTTTGGTATGGGACCACAGCGACCAATTGGCAGCCACCCACATGATCACGGCACTGCCAACGAGCACCCCCGCGCACATCAGGGTACTGCGCAATAAAAATTGAGCCCGGTATTGTTCTGCACGGGTCGTTGTGCATTCAGAGCGATGAGCTTGCATCATTGATATCAATTATTATCTGATCTGATTTGCGCTATCGCCATGCATTAAAATTGGAAACTCATGACTAAAACGCTAATCATTGCTGAAAAACCTTCTGTTGCTTTAGATATTTCGCGTGCACTGGGTGGCTTTACCCGCCAAGGCGATTATTACGAGAGCGATGACTATGTCCTCGCAGCCAGTATAGGGCACTTATTAGGGCTTGTTGCGCCCAACGATCCTGTGCGCGGCAAATGGACCTTTACCCACCTCCCTGTCATTCCACCACAGTTTGAGCTCAAACCCAACGATAAACGCTCGGCCGAGCGCCTGAAAATGCTCATCAAACTCATCAAGCGTAAGGATGTCACGCACATCATCAACGCCTGTGATGCTGGACGCGAGGGCGAGCTCATCTTTCGCTATATCATCCAGTTTGCCAAGGTGGACAAGCCCATCTCTAGGCTTTGGCTGCGCTCGATGACCCGTACTGCGATCCAAGAGGCCTTTAATGAGTTGCGTTCCGACGAAGAGCTCAAACCCCTAGAGCAGGCCGCTCGCGCCCGCGCCGAGGCCGACTGGCTCATCGGTATCAATGGCACGCGCGCCATGACCGCCTTTAACAGCAAAGACGGCGGTTTTTTCAAAACCACTGTGGGCCGCGTCCAAACCCCGACACTGACCATTGTCCACAAGCGCGAAGAGGAAATCCGGCGCTTTGTCCCCCGCGACTACTGGGAGGTACACGCCACCTTTGCGGCGCAGGCCGGCAACTATACGGGCCGTTGGTTTGATCCCGAGTTTAAAAAAGACGAGCAAGACCCAGCGCTACGAGAGCAGCGCCTGTGGGATGCCCAACGGGCTCAGGCCATTGTCGATGCCTGCATGCACGAGCCAGGCATCGTCAGCGAGACCTCGCGTCCGTCACGACAGCAGTCCCCTGCCCTTTTTGACCTCACCAGCCTGCAACGCGA
>JAJYTK010000211.1 GCA_021793095.1 Pseudomonadota bacterium | reverse complement strand
ACAAAGTATCCGGATCTTCACTGCGCTGCAACATGCGTAAATAAACCCAAGCATTGGCCCTGAAGCACAAATCCGGCGTGCCTTGTTTGGCAGATTTTGCTCTAAATGCCCCCTCATGCCAGCAGTAATCAAATTGCATTTGAGCATCTAATACCTCTATACGTAAATGGCGCCCCTCTAGATGCTCAAGCACATCGGCTGGCAAGTGTTTTGCCAGCAAAAGATTCAGCCCAACGACAAACAATTTCGAGCCTGGCGTAGCGGGTAACAATCCAAGTACATGACCCAAAGGGCGTGGAATAATGGGTATTTGAGTAGTCATATCAACGCTCTTTTGATGAAATTCAGAAAAACGCAGCGCGCTCAGCGTGCGCAAGTATCATTTCTTGACCTGCTTGGGCATGCCAGTAACCATTGCAAGGTTCTGCTACTAGGAATGGCAACATCTCTGCGAGCGCTTGATCCGGCTGCTGCTCTCCTTGGAGTACCTGAGAAAAAAACCTCACAATCTCATCCATATGCTGTGATTGGGGGCTCAGTCTTAGCCAATGAACGCCCATATCTTGCAGCTGGGGAAGCTCTTGAATGAGGTTATAAATCCGCGCAGATTGAGTCTGTATGCCATTAATATTCAAAAAAGATTGTTCTTCTTGTGTTTGTAATAACAAGCCATCGGGATGTTCCAAACAAACATACTGGCAGTTATCTTTTGGTAGGTTACGGTTTCGAGCAGTAAAACAACGTGCTGAAAAAGCCAAAGGCATACGGCCAAATGCAAACACCTCAGTCTGTAATTCATCAGGGCAATGCGCTAGCATTGTTGCCAATCCTGATTGGTCCATTTCCAATGGCATCACCCAACCACAAGCGCCTTGAGCGCTCAAAACGTCTAATGTAGGCGGGTTGTAAATATTGAGGAAAGGCCCAGCGATGAAATCGCGCCCTTGCATCTGCTGCACCGCACCCATATCATTTGCTTCTACTAAAAAATCAGCCTGAGCAGTGATTCTATCGAGTGTGCGCAACTCTACCCGACTTTCCAATAACACCTGTGTAGATAAAACGGCCTGCTTACCTGCACAGCTAATTTTTTCTGCTATTTCTAGCCAATCTTGTAGGGTTAACTCACGGCGTCGCGAGCAAACAGTTTCGCCGAGATAAACCCTATTCACTGGCCAATCACACACCTGATCGTAAAAATCAAAGATCTGCTCTCGGGACCAATAATACTGCACAGGCCCCAGAGCCAGTTGAGTGCGGGTGGTTTGATTTTTTATCATTGTCATGAGCCTATTTCCTTATTTCCAGGGGCGATGATAGGCCCCTAACGTATGTTGCTGTCCCTCTGCTACTTTATTTAACTCCGAAGACCAACCCGGCCGCACTGAATAGCGCGAGGGATTCGCTTGTGCCGCATCAATAGCTGTGCGCCAGACACGAGTGACTTGGGCAACGTAAGCCGGACTACGCTGTCGGCCTTCTATTTTGATGGCCGATACTCCTATTTTGATCAACTGAGGGATCAACTCTAGCGTATTGAGGCTGGTGGGTTCTTCGAGTGCATAATAGCGCTCACCGGCGACTATAAAACGGCCTTTGCACAAGGTGGGATAGCCCGCATGCTCATCAGCTGCATACCGATCAATCAATATATTATTTAAGCGAGAATCCAAGCCCGTATTCGTATGTTGCCAACGTACATATTTTGCTGGCGAGCACACCCCATGCGTATTCGGCGATTCGCTGGTTGCGTATGAGGACAGCGCACAGCGACCTTCGACCATCACACACAAACTGCCAAAGCCAAAGACCTCTACCTCAGCAGGCACCTGCTCACACACCTGCTCTACCTGCGTAATGGATAAAACGCGCGGCAGCACTACCCGCGAGATACCAAAATGTTCAACATAAAATTGAATGGCCTTGTAGTTTGTGGCTGAGCCTTGCACTGAGAGATGTAAGCGCAACTCTGGGTGTTTAGACCGGGCATAGGCCATGAGACCCGGATCAGCCATAATCACCGCATCAACACCAGCGCTGGCAGCCTTATCAACAGCCTCGCGCCAGAGCTTCCAACCGCTGGGTTGCGGATAAGTATTTAAGGCTAAAAGAACCTTAGCACCGTGGTCATGGGCATATTGAATACCCTTGGCAATGGATTGAGCATCAAAATTTAAACCAGCAAAATTTCTAGCGTTAGTCGCGTCCCTAAAACCTAAATAGACGCAATCCGCACCATTATCGATGGCCGCTTTTAAGGCGGGTAAACTACCCGCTGGGCAGACAAGCTCCAGGCCCTCGCCTAATGCATGTGGCTCTGGACCTGTCACTGGGAAAGTAGCAGACATAACAACACCTATAGAATAAAGGGCTGCTGCACCAGCCCGAGTAGACAGTGGCTTTTATTTTGTCGTGTCGCCTGTGCGGTCCCATTGACTCAGGTCAATAATTTGAGTTTAAAACTCATCTTTTAGGCTTCATCTGTGGTGCTCAACACAACAGTTTCATTGGGATTGATTAAAACCGCTAATGCTATAAGGGAATATAAACCATCAGTCCTTATGCCTAAATAATTGTTTATGTCTATAAGTTTAAGTGTTTTATGACGCTCATAAAGCCAATAGCCACCGAGCCACCCCAATCCCCTTGCCTATCGCTTGATGGGAAAATTGCGGCCATATGTTTTAACTCCATAGGTGTTATGTTAGATTACAGCCTGACACAAAAATCGCAAAAGATTTTAGATATCGACATGCACAATGGTGTTATCGGTTTTTTGTAGGCTCAATTCATCTGAAAATAGATTTTTATGACATTGCAAATTGCCTTAGTGCTGGGAATTGCTGCCTTATCCATGTTCCTCATTATGACGGAGCGCTTACGTATGGATATTGTGGCCATTCTTGTGTTGGTCAGCCTTTACTTATTAGGCCTTGTTAAAACACCAGAGGCGCTCAGTGGTTTTAGTAATCAGGCGACGATCACCATTATCGCTATGTTCATACTGGCGGCTGGGCTACAAAACACCGGTGCGCTGTCGGGCGTGGGTCAACTGCTCAGCAAAAGCAAAACCCCGACCAGCTTTTTACTGACACTCTTTGGCGTACTTGCGCTCATTGC
>JAJYTK010000210.1 GCA_021793095.1 Pseudomonadota bacterium | reverse complement strand
CAGTGGCCACAGTAAGGCAGCAAACAAAAAACTGGGGCTAATAGATTGCCCGGTGCGTACGCGATGGTCAGTACGCTCAAAGGCCAGATCTAAAAAGCGGGCGCCTTCTTCCTGTGCATATATTTTTGGAAAAACCGAAAAGATATATTTGATTAAGCCCTCGCTGTCTAATTGTTTTAAGCAGGCGATGGCTTGACCGCAGCTCAGCAATTTAATGGCCTCATCAAAACGGCGCGAAGTGGGCACGTTGTCTATTAGATGGGCCAGTTTTTTGATGGGCGCATGGGTGTTTGGAGCGATTTTGGCATCGAGTTTGGCGGCAAAACGAATGGCGCGTAGCATGCGCACCGGGTCTTCGCGAAAACGGGTTTCGGCATCGCCAATAATGCGCACGACCTGGTTTTTGAGATCCTCTACACCCTGATGGAAATCAATCACCTCTTGGGTGCGCGGGTCATAGTACAGGGCATTAAAGGTAAAATCGCGTCGCGCAGCATCATCGCGCAGGGTGCCGTAGACATTGTCACGCAAAATCCGCCCGTGTTGGTCGGTCTGATGTCCCTGATTAGAGGCTGCCCTAAAGGTAGATGTCTCGATCACCTCGCGGCCAAAGACCACATGCACGAGTTTAAAGCGGCGGCCAATAATAAAGGCACGACGAAAAAGCGGCCGAATTTGTTCTGGGGTGGCATTGGTGGCCACGTCAAAATCTTTGGGCGGTATGCCAACCAATAGATCGCGCACGGCTCCGCCGACCACATATGCCTCAAAGCCATGGTCCTGCAGTACCTCGCAGACTTTGATGGCATGACGGGAGACGTGGCGTTTATTTATTTTGTGTTCATCGGCTGCTATACGCAAAGGGGTAGAGGAATTGGGTTTCAAAACACGTCGAATGAAATTTTTTATTCTTCGGGTCAACATAAAAGTTTATTGGGTTGGGTGCTCGGAAAATAACTCAATGATTTGCCAGTCGTTTTTCTGAGCATGAGCGCGCAGTTGTGGGCAAGGGTTGGTGGCAACAGGATCGCTGACGATCTCCATCAGCGGCAGGTCATTTATAGAATCACTATAAAACCAAATGCGTTCGAAATCATCTCGTTGATGGCCTAAATCCGCTAGCCAGGTATCCACACGGGTGATTTTACCTGCTTGATAGCTGGCAATACCTGCAACACGACCCGTGAATTGATCCCCTTGGCGCTCTGGAATGGTTGCGATCAAATGCTCAACGCCGAGGGCTTGAGCGATGGGTGCGGTGACAAACTCGTTGGTGGCCGTCACAATGGCGCATAAATCACCCGCCTGCTGATGTTTTTTGAGCAAGGCACGTGCCTCATCACTGATGGCTGGCAAGATGATTTTTTCCATAAACTCATCGTGCCATTGCTGTAACTGGGCCATGGGCCGATGCGCGATGAGTCCGAGCATAAACCCAAAGGACTCTTCGGCACTGAGGTTGCCCTCGGTGTAGCGCTGCATCAGCTCGTCATTACGCCGTAAGGCCGTCTCGGGGTCACCGACATGCCCTGAACGGGCTAAAAAATCTGCCCAATGGTAATCGCTGTCCAGGGGTAAAAGCGTATGGTCTAAATCAAATAAAGCTAGGTTTTGGGGTTTAGTCATTATGTGGTTTATTGGCGGTTTGTTCTGCCAGTAATTGACGTAAAAAAGGAACGGTAATGGCGCGTTTACGCACCAAAGAATGATGATCTAAAGCATCGACCAGGGCACTGAGCCGACTCATGTTGCGCGAGTAGTGGGTCAGCACCCAACGGATGACCTCGGGGCTTAATTGTAAACCACGCGCTTGGGCACGGTTTTGGATGGCCTGTGCCCGTGCGTCATCAGATAGCTGTTCGAGGTAAAAAACGAGATCCCAGGCCAAACGTGTGCGCAAATCGTCGCGGATTTCCAAATGCAATGGGGCTTTGGCTCCGGCACTGAGTATGATAAATGCCTGCTTTGAGCCTTGTAGTAAGCGCCAACGATTATAAATACCAAACAAAGCACTTTGGGCTGCCGTGTTGAGCAAATCAACATCGTCAATGGCCAGCAATGTAGGCAGTGGGGTGTCATCTTGGGTAAAACGCAACAGCTGTGCCGAAGGAGTAAATGCACTAAAGTAGAGCCCTTGGTGGGCCTCAGCCATTGCCTTGAGCAGATGGGTGCGGCCCACGCCCTGTGGGCCCCACAGATAAATGGCACGCCCTGGCGAGCACTCGTGTAATGCGGCCAGTGCCTGTTGGTTGGTGCCGACAACGTAGTTAGCGAGGGTCGGCTGAGGGGCTGGGGAAATATCCAGAATCAATTGTTGGTGCATGTGTCGTACAATTCTATCCAACTTGGTATTTTTTTACATCCCATGGCAAGGCTCATGACAAAGAAAACAGTGACATCGCAAACACCTCTGACTTATCGGGATGCTGGTGTAGATATTGATACCGGCGAAGCCCTTGTGCAACGTATCAAGCCCTTGGTTGAGCGCACGATGCGCCCGGGCGTATTGTCCAGCTTAGGCGGCTTTGGTGCCTTATTTGAAATCCCTGCTGGCTACCGCCAGCCTGTGTTGGTCTCCGGTACTGATGGCGTCGGCACAAAGCTGCGTTTAGCCTTTGATTGGCAACGTCATCGTACAGTGGGTATAGACCTCGTAGCGATGAGTGTCAACGATATTTTAGTGCAGGGCGCTGAACCGTTGTACTTTTTAGACTATTTCGCTTGTGGCGTGCTTTCTGTTGAGACCGCCACCGAGGTGGTGGCCGGTATTGCCGAGGGGTGTACCCAAGCAGGCTGTGCGTTGATTGGGGGCGAAACTGCTGAGATGCCCGGCATGTACCCCGAGGGGGAATATGATCTGGCCGGCTTTGCCGTTGGCATCGTAGAAAAAGAAGCGCTCATTGATGGCCAGCAAATCCAGGCGGGCGATGTGCTATTGGGCCTGCCCTCTAGTGGCCCTCATTCCAATGGATATTCATTGATCCGTAAAATCCTCGAGCGTGCGGGCGCTGGCCCACAGGACACCATAGAGGGGCAGACCTTGGCTGATTTAATCATGGCGCCGACCCGCATTTATGTGCGCTCTGTCCTCGCCGCCCTTAAAGCACATCCTGGTGCCATCAGAGGCA
>JAJYTK010000209.1 GCA_021793095.1 Pseudomonadota bacterium | reverse complement strand
GGCCCGATCACCACTGTGACCTCATTGGCATTGAGGTTGAGATTGAGCCCATCAAGTACGACGGTATCGCCAAAGCGCTTGGTCACATTGCGAAACTCGACCATGGGACGCTGGTTGTGTGAGGGATGTTGTGCGGTACTCATAGTATGTGCATCCTTTTTTCAATGAGGCGTAATACTGCTGAGAGCACACCAATCATGAGGAGGTAAAACAAAGCGACTGCCGTCCAAATCTCGACAGCCCGAAAGTTAGAGGCCATGATTTCCTGGCCCTGACGGGTGAGCTCGCCGACCCCAATCACAATGAACAGTGAGGTGTCCTTGAGACTGACGATAAATTGGTTGCCCAAGGGAGGAATCATGCGTCGAAACGCGACGGGCCCGACCACAGAGGTCAGCACCTGCCACTCGGGCATCCCGAGGGCCAAGCCGGCCTCGTGCAACCCCTTGGCCACGGATTGGAAGCTGCCGCGGACAATTTCTGCAATATAAGCCCCTGAGTTGACGACAATAGAGGCAATGGCGGCGGCCAGCGGGTCAACGCGTACCCCAATGAGCACAGGCAAAGCAAAATAAATAAACATCACCTGCACAACGATGGGGGTGCCGCGCACCAGCTCGATATAAACTGAGGCAATCAGGTGCAATAGCGGGTTGCCGTAGGCACGCATCAACCCCAATAAGAAGCCGATGATCATCCCGCCGATCAAACCCATGACCGTGATATATAGGGTCAGCTTGGCCCCCTGCACCAAAGGTGGCAATGATTCGATGATGACAGACCATTGGAAATCCATGTGGTCCCCCTTTTAAAAAGCGCTGCGGTGTGGGTGGTCGGGCCCAAAGAAAGCGGTGGTTTATCAGGATCGACGCCGTTGTGGAAAGGGCGTGGTGATCCTAGCGTGCGGGCCTGACCGGTAGGGTGTGATGCCATCAGCCCAAGCGGCGGGCTGATGCATAAAGTAGGCAGTACTAATTGCTGGCAGGTGGTTTGGCATCGAACCACTTGAGGTAGATTTCCTCGTAGCGGCCGTCGTCTTTGATCTTGGCCAATGCCTCGTTGACGGGTTCGACTAACTCGCTGCCCTTGGGAAAGGCAATACCGTACTCGTGTGCCAGCATCTGCTCGCCAACGGTTTTGACGCGATCGCCGCCCGCTGATTTGATGTAATACAGTACATTGGGCGTGTCGTGCATGGCCGCATCAACGCGACCCGTCTGCAGCTCTAGGTAAGCATTGTCGATGTTTGGAAACAGTCGCAGCTCGGTGCCGTCAAAATTGTCACGGGCATATTGGGCGGCAGACGTTCCCGTTTTTAGGGCCAGTGTTTTACCCTCGAGATCCTGGGGGCCGTTGATATCACTGTCAGCGGGTACCATCAAGATAAAGCCGCTATCGTAATACCCATCTGAAAAATCAATGGCCTGTTGACGCTCTTCGGTGATGGTAATGCCCGCCAAGGCAACATCAACGTTATCGGTTTGCAGAGCCGGTAAAATGCCGCTGAAATCCATCGGGCGTAGTTGGTACTCGAGGTCGAGCTCATCAGCAATCAGCGCCCACAGATCGATATCAAAGCCGACGTACTCATCGCCTTGTTTAAATTCAAAAGGAACAAAGGCGGTATCCACAGCCACCACCAAAGGTTGGGCAAAAGCGGCGCCAAAGCTGGTGGCAAAGCCCAATACGGCGGCGCCGGCAAACTTTAGTAAGTAGTGTTTCATGGGGGTCTCCTGAGCGGTGAAAATAAATTTTCACATGAGGGTGAAATGCAAATTTATTTTCATCTTAAAGGGATTTAACCCCCCTGTATATAAGGTAAACACCTAGGCTAAAGCATTAAATCAAGCGGCACAGGAATAGCTTAGGGCTGTCGACGGTAGGTGACAAAATCATAGCGGTAGCCATTTTCCATGGGCTGCGGGAGGCGTTCGATTTCGGTCCACTGCGCATCTAAAACGGGGAAAAAGCTGTCGCCTGGGACCTCGGCATGGACCTCGGTGGCGATGATCTCATCTGCCAAGGGCATGGCCTGGGCATAAATTTGTGCCCCGCCAATGATGCAGATCACCCCGGTCTTTTGAGCGGTTGCGCTGGCTTGTTGAATCGCCTGAGTCAACTCATGGCAGACGGTCGCCCCAGGGGCAGGGTAGTCGGTGTTGCGGCTGATCACATAGTTAGGCCGTCCTGGTAAGGGGCGGCCAATAGATTCCCAGGTTTTGCGTCCCATAATGATGGGGTGACCCAGAGTGCTTTCTTTGAAGTGCGCCAGATCGCTGGGCAAATGCCAAGGCAGCGCATTGTCTTTACCGATGCAGCGGTTAGCGGCATAAGCCACCACCAAACGTACAATAGGAGAGTGAGAGGATGGATGCATGGCCTAAACAGCAACAGGTGCCTTGATATGTGGATGGGGATCGTAGTCGGTAATTTCAAAGTCTTCGAGCGTATAGGAAAAGATATCCTTGGGACGTCGACGGATATGTAGCTGCGGGTAGGGGCGTGGGGTGCGTGCGAGTTGCAGCTGGGCCTGCTCAAGGTGGTTGCTATATAAGTGGCAATCACCCCCCGTCCAGATAAAATCGCCTACCTCTAAATCGCATTGTTGGGCCACCATATGTGTGAGTAAGGCGTAGCTCGCAATATTAAAGGGCACACCCAAAAATATGTCGGCGCTGCGCTGGTAGAGCTGGCAAGATAATTGATTGTTGGCCACATAAAATTGAAATAAAGCATGGCAGGGCGGTAACGCCATGTCTTCTATTTGGCCCACATTCCATGAGCTGACAATGAGGCGGCGCGAGTCAGGGTTGTTTTTTATTTGCTCGATTACTTGACTGATTTGGTCAATATGACGCCCATCAGGAGTGGGCCAAGAGCGCCATTGCACTCCGTAGACCGGACCCAGATCACCATTTTCTGCCGCCCATTCGTCCCAAATGGTCACCTGACGCTCATTGAGCCATTTAATGTTGGCATCCCCACGTAGAAACCAGAGCAGTTCGGTAAATATGCTGCGTGTATGTAATTTTTTTGTGGTGATGAGGGGAAAGCCCTCGCGCAGGTTAAAGCGCATTTGATAGCCAAAAACAGATCGCGTGCCTGTACCGGTGCGATCACTTTTTTCAAC
>JAJYTK010000208.1 GCA_021793095.1 Pseudomonadota bacterium | reverse complement strand
CAATACCGAACCCCATGTAAACCCACCCCCCACGCCTTGCAGCATGGCTAGCTGGCCAGGCTGTATCCGACCATCAGCAACCGCCGCATGTAGCGCTAAAGGCACACTGGCTGCCGACGTATTCGCATGCTGATCCACCGTCACCACGACGCGCTCGGCGGGTATATGTAGCTTGCGCGCAATAAAGTTAATAATGCGCAAATTGGCTTGGTGGGGGATCAGCCAATCAACCTCGTCTAGGTCAACCCCAGCCTGCTTGCATACCGACTGGGCCGAGCGTGACAGCGCATTGACTGCAAATTTAAAGACGGCCTGCCCATCCATACGCAAAAACGGATCGCCGTGGACCTCGCCATAGGCCACGCCACCGCGGGCATACAAAATCCCCTCTTGTTTGCCATCAGCATGAAGCTCGGTGGCCAGAATGCCTGGCGCATCACTGGCCTCTAAAACCACTGCCCCGGCTCCGTCCCCGAACAAAACGCAAGTCGAACGATCCGTCCAATCAAGAATACTGGAAAAAACCTCTGAACCAATCACCAACACGCGCCGCGCCTGCCCTGATCGGATAAAGGCATTGGCCGTACTCATGGCATAAATAAAGCCGCTGCAGACTGCTTGAACATCAAAGGCAGCAGCCCGAACGGCTTGAATATTTTTTTGTACCAAACATGCGGTACTGGGAAAAATCACATCAGGGGTCGATGTCGCCACAATGATGAGATCTAGGGAATCAGCACTCACACCGGCGCGTTCTAGCGCCTGAAGTGCTGCATGGGTGGCCAACTCACTACAACGCACCCCTCGATCGGCCAAATGACGTTGCCGAATCCCGGTGCGCTCAACGATCCATTGATCAGAGGTTTCTACCCCTTTCTCAGCGAGCTCGGCTGCCAACGCGTCATTAGACACCACATTGGGAGGCAAGTACGCACCCGTACCGATAATTTTGGCGAAAGGCATCATTGAACTTCCTAAAACACCTCGGAGGCTAACAAAACTGCCACTAGGACGTTGGTTCTGTCCCGGTGGGTAATGGCAGCTGCTGATCGATTTGCGCCTGCTGTAGGCTCTCTTGGATACGCTCAATGGCGCGCGTCGTGCCCTCTAAAAGGCCGTTATTAACGGCATCACGGGCGCGCTGTAAAGCATAGCCAAAGGCCAGCGCGTCGGCAGAACCGTGGCTCTTGATCACGACACCACGCAGACCTAACAATGCTGCACCGTTGTATTGTCGGTTATCGACACGCCCACCCAAACGGGTGAGCACAGGCTTGGCAACTGCCCCCGCCATCATGCTGAGCATATCGCGGGTAAACTCCTCGCGGAGCATCTTGGCAACCATTTTAGCCAGGCCCTCGAGCGACTTTAACACAACATTGCCTACAAAGCCGTCGCACACCATGACATCTACTGTCCCCAGGCACAGATCATCGCCCTCGACATTGCCATAAAAATTGAGTCCGCTATTGCGTAAAAGCTCAGCAGCTTGCTTGACCACCTCATTGCCCTTGATGACCTCTTCGCCAATATTGAGCAAGCCCACCGTGGGCTGCTCGCGGCCATCAACAATCGAAGCCAGTGCTGTTCCCAACATGGCAAACTGCAGCAAATGCTCGGCGCTGCAGTCTACATTGGCCCCCAAATCGAGCATGATCGTTGCGCCGCCATTCTGGTTAGGAATGGAGGTAGCAATGGCAGGACGGCTAATGCCATCTAAGGTCTTGAGCACATAACGCGAAATAGCGACCCACGCTCCGGTATTTCCTGCTGAAATACAAGCGTCGGCCTTATCGTCCTTGACCGCCTGGGCGGCGAGCCGCATGGAAGACTTGCGCTTGCGACGCAAGGCAACCTCGACCGAATCATCCATATCCACCACCTCGTCGGTGTGGACAATGGTGAACCAATCTCTGCCAATCTGCGGCAACGCGCGCAACTGCGCCTCGATACGCGTTTGATCTCCGACCAGCAAGCAATGGGTATCGGGATGCTCTTGAGCAAACTTGACCGCGGCAGGCAATGTGACTGGCAAGCCGTGGTCGCCCCCCATGCAGTCGATGGCAATACGTATTGTTTTATTTGACATTAGTCACGTTCACGAAAAACGTCGGTAGCGCGCTTACTCGTCGAACTTGGTATTTAGGACCTTGCGGCCACGATAGACCCCATTGGGGCTGATATGGTGACGCAAATGCACCTCACCGGTGGTTTGTTCAATCGCCATAGCGGGCTTATTCAATGAATCGTGAGCCCGGCGCATACCACGGCGTGAGGGGCTAACTTTTGACTTTGGGACAGCCATGATGACTCCTTAGTAAAGTGTAATCAAATCCTTGCGGATTAGTTGTTTAAATAATCTCTGTAACTTTTACAAAACCCTGAGCGGGCAATGCTATGAATCTTTTTTTAGCTGCTTGAGTACCTTGAAAGGATTCTTCCTCTCGGTATGCTCGGTCGTGTCCTCGCCATCCGCAAAAAACTCGCTGGGCAAATTGGGGCACTCATCGTGCACAGGCACGTAGGGCAGGCTAAGTATAAGCTCGTCTTCTAATAACTCAAAACCGTCAAACTTGCGAGCGATCAAAATGCGCTCTAATGCCTCGGGATCATCTTCACCGATAGCTAGCTCGCTCTCGTGCTCGACCAATAAAAAGGTGTTTTCAGACTGTACGGGAAAAGCAAAATCCTCAAGACAGCGTTGGCACTCTAAGCGCACCACACCATCTAAACGCACATGCAACAATCGATGACCTGCCGCATCGGTTTCACCCCAAAGCTGCCAGTCAATCATTTGCGTCTCGTCTTGCTCGGGCAAACCCTCGGTGGCCCGCTCAAATAGTGTAGCAGAGCACTGAGACGAAAGCTTTTGTCCGTGTTCTGTAAAAGCCAAAGTATCCAGAGAGCGTAGCTTGGAAAGCATCATTCCCCCTCCGGCACTTCCGTTGATAAAGAAAACATAAAATAATACCCTGTACTGAGTTATACAGTCAAATTTAAACCCACCCATGGAAAACAAGAATGAAACTGATACTTGCCTCGGGGTCTCGTTATAGACAAATGATGTTGCAACGTTTGGGGCTGCCCTTTGAAGTACAGCCTGCCAATATTGATGAGCGGCCACACACAGG
>JAJYTK010000207.1 GCA_021793095.1 Pseudomonadota bacterium | reverse complement strand
CGCCGTGGTCACCATGGGCATTCCTTCGGATGGTTCGTATGGTATTCCTGAGGAGATCGTCTACGGCGTACCGGTCATCACCGAAAACGGTACCTATCGCCGCGTCGAAGGGCTTGAAATAGATGATTTTTCCCGCGAGCGCATGCAGATTACGCTCGACGAATTGCTCGAAGAACGTGATGGGGTCAAAGACCTGCTCAGCTAATCACAGCCCATTAATACAATCACTTGTATTCACCCAAAGCCCCCAGTAAAAATTGGGGGCAATGTTGATGCTGGAGGAACAAATGACCGATAAAAAAACGACACCACCTACTAAAGGAAAACGCTCTGTCGCTCTCTCTGGGGTTACAGCGGGCAGTACTGCCCTCAGCACAGTGGGCACAGACGGTAAAAGTTTGCACTACAGAGGCTATAACATCTTAGATTTAGCCCCAGAATGCGCCTTCGAAGAGGTGGCTTATCTGCTTATCCATGGCAAGCTACCCACCGAAAGCGAGCTCAAACAATACACTGAAAAACTACGCGCCCGACGCAATCTGCCGATGTCTGTTCGACAGGCCTTGCGTACATTGCCTGCTGCCGCTCACCCCATGGATGTATTGCGCACTGCAGTCTCTGTCATGGGTTGTGTATTACCTGAGCACGACAGTCAGCCGACATCCGATGCCCGAGAAATTGCGGATACTTTGATTGCATCTTTATCTTCCGCCCTATTGTATTGGTATCACTATTCTAATCACGGTATAGACATCGAACTTGAGGGCAAAAAAGGCGGGATCAGCGAGCATTTCTTGTATTTGCTGCATGGCGAAAAACCCTCTACCAGCTGGGCCAAGGCCATGGATATTTCGATGAATTTATACGCCGAGCATGAGTTCAATGCCTCCACCTTTGCAGCGCGTGTGATTGCCGGGACGGGCTCAGATATTTATGCTGCGATCACGGGTGCGATTGGTGCCCTGCGCGGTCCCAAGCATGGTGGCGCCAATGAGGTCGCCTTAGAAATTCAGCAACGCTACGATAGCCCGGAACAAGCGCGCGAGGACATCAAACAACGTTTGGCCAATCGCGAGGTCATCATCGGCTTTGGGCATCCTGTCTATACGATTTCAGATCCCCGCAATGAAATTATCAAAGCCGTTGCTAAAACGCTGTCCCAAGAGGCCGGCGACACCTTGCTTTTCGAGGTTGCCGAGGCCATCGAGGAAACCATGTGGGAAGAGAAACGCATGTTCCCCAATCTCGATTGGTATGCCGCTGTTGCTTATCATTTAATGGGGGTACCGCGCTTGATGTTTACCCCATTATTTGTGATCGCGCGTACGACCGGTTGGGCGGCTCACGTACTCGAACAACGTGCTGATAATAAAATTATCCGACCCACCGCAGAATACATTGGTCCAGAGCCGCGCTCTTATGTCGCGCTCAAAGATCGTCGCTAATTTTTATTCCGTAGGTTTTTATGGCCGTCACCGTTCAACATCACCCAGAGCAGCCGTGTTTTTACTATCAAGAGGGGGGCACTCAAGCCTATTTAGAGTACACCCTCTCTAACCAGATCATGACGATCGAACATACCTGGGTGCCCACAGAACTAGGGGGGCGTGGCATTGCTGCGGCGCTCACCCAAGCGGCCTTGCAGATGGCGCGCAAACACCAATGGCAAGTGCGTCCGCAGTGCTCTTATGCGGCTAGATTTATAGAAAAAAACCAACAATACCAAGATCTACTCGTACACTCCTCGCGTTAACACCCACACGACCTGCGTCGCTCCCCATCTGCTCGTCTGTTTTGAGCTAATATTTGTACACCTGGTCTTATATAAGACATAAGACTATTGATTCGAAGCGGGGTAACTCATACAATGTACCCCCGAATCGCATCATTCTTCATCAATTTTTAATTTAAATAGGCCGCAACATGCTGGAATCTTATCGCCAACACGTTGCCGAACGCGCCGCGTTAGGCATTCCCCCTCTTCCACTGACGGCACAACAAACTGCCGAGGTGATTGAATTACTCAAAAACCCACCCGCGGGTGAGGCCGAGTTTTTATTGGATCTTTTGACCCATCGTGTCCCTGCCGGGGTAGACGATGCCGCTCAGGTCAAGGCCTCTTATTTGGCCGCTCTGGCATTTGGTGAAGAGAAAAATGAGCTCATTGATCCCGAGCATGCCACCCGCTTACTGGGTACGATGTTAGGGGGCTTTAATATCGCTCCCCTGATCAAGTTGCTTGATAATGAACAGCTAGCACCGACTGCTGCTGAGGCCCTAAAACACACCCTGCTGATGTTTGACGCCTTTCACGACGTCAAAGAAAAAGCCGATGCAGGTAACGCCTACGCCAAAGAAATTTTGCAAAGCTGGGCGGATGGCGAGTGGTTTACTAGCCGCCCCGAGGTCCCTGAAAGTTTGACCGTGACGGTCTTTAAGGTCGGTGGCGAAACCAACACTGATGATTTATCACCTGCCCCTGATGCATGGAGCCGCCCAGACATCCCCTTGCATGCCCTGGCGATGCTCAAAAACCCACGCCCAGGCATCGAACCCGATGTCCCCGGCGAAGTCGGCCCCATTAAAACAATCGAGGCGCTCAAGGAAAAAGGCCATCTCGTTGCTTATGTTGGTGATGTCGTCGGGACCGGCTCTTCTAGAAAGTCAGCCACTAACTCGGTGCTTTGGCACACGGGCGAAGACATCCCTTATGTACCCAACAAGCGCTTTGGTGGGGTGTGCTTAGGCGGTAGCATTGCGCCTATTTTCTACAACACCATGGAAGACGCCGGCGCGCTGCCCATCGAGCTGGATGTCACCAAAATGAAAATGGGGGATGTGATCGAATTACGCCCCTACGAAGGCAAGGCCCTCAAGGATGGCGAGGTGATTGCTGAGTTCAAATTAAAATCTCAGGTGCTCTTTGATGAGGTTCGTGCCGGGGGCCGTATCCCACTCATTATCGGCCGCGGCCTGACCGCCCGCGCCCGTGAGGCTTTGGGCATGGGTCCTTCCGAGCTGTTCCGCCTGCCCGAGCAACCCAAAGACAGTGGCAAGGGCTTTACCTTGGCACAAAAAATGGTGGGGCGTGCTTGCGGCCTACCCGAGGGCCAGGGCATTCGTCCGGGCACAGATC
>JAJYTK010000206.1 GCA_021793095.1 Pseudomonadota bacterium | reverse complement strand
GTTTTGGTCACCGGTTTCGATATTATCTTTTTCTGGGTCGCCCGCATGATCATGATGAGCATGCATATGACCGGTAAAGTCCCTTTCGAAACGGTTTATGTGCATGGCCTGATCTGTGATATGGAAGGCAAAAAGATGAGTAAATCTCAGGGGAATACGCTAGACCCCGTCCATGTCATCGAAGGGATTGATTTAGAAAACCTCATCAAAAGCCGCACGACCGGGCTCATGAACCCCAGCCTAGCCGACAAGATTGCAGCCCGCACACGCAAAGACTATCCGCAGGGATTTACCGATTACGGCACAGACGCGCTGCGCTTTACCATGGCTGCCTATGCAACCTTAGGCCGCAACATCAACTTTGATCTTAAGCGCTGTGAGGGCTATCGAAACTTTTGCAACAAACTCTGGAATGCCACACGCTTTGTGCTCATGAATACTGAGCAAGCAGCGCCCATGCAACAGGGTGCTGCTCCGGATTCCGCCCTATCTCATGCCGACCGCTGGATCCTCAGTGCATTACAACGCCTCAAGCAGCAGGTGGCACGCGGTTTTCGCGAGTTTCGTTTTGATAACGTCGCCAACAGCATCTACCATTTTGTTTGGGATGAATACTGTGACTGGTACCTAGAAATTGCCAAGGTCCAGCTGCAACAAGGCGATGAGGCACAACAACTGGCCACCCGCCAAACACTATTGAGTGTTTTGGAAGAAATTCTGCGCCTGGCCCACCCATTGATTCCTTTTATTACCGAAGAACTCTGGCAAAAAGTGTCTGTCTTAGCAGGCACACGCGATGCCGACCAAGAAACAAGCATCAGCATTCAAAGCTACCCAGAACCTGATGCCGAGTTAATCGATGAGTCAGCCGAAAGTGAAATTACCACTCTCAAGGCTTATGTGGATGCCATTCGCACCCTACGCGGCGAGATGAACCTATCACCTGCTGAGCGTGTCCCCTTGCTGACCCAAGGTGATGCGCAGCGCGTGGCAGCCAACCAAAATTATCTCATGGCATTGGCACGCCTTAGCGAAGTACAAATATTAGAAAATCTGCCCGATGATATGGGGGCGCCCACCCAAGCCGTGGGTAATACTTCGCTGATGCTCCATGTAGAGATCGACATTGAGGCAGAAATAAAACGGCTCAATAAAGAGTTGGATCGACTCAACGGCGAAATTCAGCGCGCCGAGGGCAAACTACAAAATAAAAACTTTGTAGAGCGTGCCCCTGAGCATGTGGTGCAACAGGAACGAGACCGACTCAGCAACTTTAGTGAAACTAAAAAAACACTGCTAGCGCAGTTGGCACGCCTGCAATAAGGTCCCAACAAAAAAGGCAACCCACGGGGTTGCCTTTTTACTGCCCTGAAAAAATATATACCTAGCGCGGCACTTAGGAGCGGGAACGGCGCCGCGGTAAGCTAACCGGTGCATCACGCAACGCCTCGGTAAGCGCCGCGACGCCCTGTGTTTGTAACAGCTCTAAAAACTGCTCATCCTCTGCAGTCAGCCCCCCCTTTTGACGCGCCGCCGCCACCCGATCCGGACGCCTGACATAAGAAAGCAGTAATGATTGCTGGCGCCGCCAACGAGCGATGGCTTGATGGTCACCCGAGCGCAAAACCGCGGGGACCGAGCGCTGCTGCTCATCGACCTCAGGACGTGTGTAATGAGGGCTATCCAGCAAACCACCCAACCCCTCATGAAAAGAGTCAGTCGCCGCAGACTGCGCATGATTAAGCACCCCAGGCAATAAACGCACCGCGGTATCTATCATGGCCAAAGCCGCAAACTCGCCGCCAGACATCACAAAATCACCCAATGAATACTCATGCGTAATATGGGTGTCTATAAACCGCTGATCAATCCCCTCGTAGCGACCGCAAACAAGTGTGATATGGCGGTATTGTGTCCACTGCTGGGCAACCTCTTGGGTAAAGGGACGGCCTGTCGGGCTCAATAACACGACAGGCGCCTTTTTTTCGTGCTGGGCTGGCCCTGCGTCTTTAGCGGGTGATGCATGCTCCAATGATGGCCCTGCATCCCCTTGTGCAGCCTGAGCATCTGCCAACGCCCTTTCTAAGGGCTGGCTTAACATGACCATCCCGGGTCCGCCCCCATAAGGGCGATCATCTACTGTACGATGAACATCCGTTGTGTAATCACGTGGATTCCAACAGGTCAATTGCCATAAACCTTTTTCATAGGCCCTCCCAGTGACACCATATTGGGTCACCGCAGAAAATATTTGCGGGAAAAGGCTAATGACATCAAAACGCATCTTGGAAAATAGTGATGGCTTGCCTGCCTACACACGCGCATTAAAACTCTGCAGGCCAGTCGGTAAATATGGATTGTGCATCGAGATCCACGCGCTGCACGTGGGCAGCCACAAAGGGCACCAAACTTTGTTGGATACGGTTTTTCTTGTCACGTGTGGGCATGAATTGCCCGTCAGCGGCAAACGTCCCCCTATCAACCACGAGGACCGCATGGGCGCCATTGTCGAAAACATGGCTGACCTGGCCCAGAAGGATGGGCGACATATCGGCGTCATCTGCCTGGATGCCGTAAACTTGGCACCCCAGCAAATCTACCCAATAGTATTCATCATCTGATAGGGAATCAAATTGAGCGCGTGGTACCCAGACAGTATGGCCGCGTAACGACTCGGCCTGATCCCTGTCATGGTAACCCTCAGGTAGAGCGATCACTGTATTGCTATGAGGGCGCGCTTGTGCAATGGGCAGTGGGACAAAAGGGGCTGCGCCCTGCGCGAGAACTGACTCGGGCGCCTTTAACCACCACTGCTTGGCCTGAACCAGAGTGTCAAAACCATCTGTGTAAGGGCGGATTTTGATCCAGCCACGTACACCAAATGCTGACATCACATGACCAAGCTCAACCAAATCGTGTGGCACCTCTTGGCCACCGAAAGTTGACTGATCGACGGTCATCGGTCAATCAAATTAAACTGCTGCTTCGATTTGCTTGCGATACTCTTTTACTAGGCGATTGACGGTAGGCGAAACCTGCGCACCGTTGTCCACCCAGTACTGAATACGATCAAGCTCGATACGCAGGTTTTCCTGCCCCTCTGCGCCTACAGGGTTATAAAAACCTAAACGCTCGATAAAGCGACCATCGCGTCGCACTTAGAT
>JAJYTK010000205.1 GCA_021793095.1 Pseudomonadota bacterium | reverse complement strand
TAAGGCCGATCCTAACTGATTCTGCGCCTCGGAAAAACGCTGCATCAGCGCGGGATTATCTAAATCATCGGCATTGATTTTGATTTGACCCACCTGGGCGCGGGCCTCAGTCACCTGAGTGAGCACCTCTTTTTCCTGCCCCATATAGGCATCTACCGAATTCACCAACTTGGGCACTAAATCAGCACGACGCTCGTATTGGTTGAGCGTCTGCGACCACGCCGCCTTGACCTGCTCATCAAGTCGTTGTATCTCGTTGTAACCACAACCGGTCAACAAAAATGTTAAAAAGATCAGGCCAAACCATCTAAAATTTAATTTCATCATCATGAGCTACTTGAATGGGCTACAAAATAAAAAACGCCAATAAAACAGGCCACACGCTAAAATGAATCATTTGGGCGTATTGTACCCGTTTCGCTACGCAAGAATTCCTCTTTTTCAAAATCAACATGGCTAAAAACATTACCTCAGAAGTGGCACGTCGGCGCACTTTTGCAATTATCTCACACCCGGACGCGGGTAAAACCACCCTCACCGAAAAACTGCTGTATTTTGCAGGTGCCATTCATATTGCGGGCAGCGTCAAATCACGCAAAGCCCAGCGTCACGCCGCCTCTGACTGGATGGAAATAGAACAGCAGCGCGGCATTTCCGTCGCCTCATCGGTCATGCAGATGGATTATCGTGATTGCGTGATCAATTTACTCGACACCCCCGGGCACCAAGACTTTTCCGAAGACACCTATAGAGTCCTGACCGCCGTCGACGCCGCCTTGATGGTCATCGATGCCGCCAACGGCATTGAGCCCCAGACCGAACGCTTGCTACAGGTCTGTCGCAGCCGCGGCACCCCCATCATTACCTTTATCAACAAAATGGATCGCGAGGCTCAAGAGCCCCTGGATCTCATTGACGAAATTGAGAGCCACCTTGAAATGGAGGCCATCCCCATCAATTGGCCCGTTGGCATGGGACGTAATTTCAAAGGGGTATACTCGCTGGCCGATGATGAATTGCAGGTTTATGTGCCCGGAGAAGCCGATCGCGACACCCAAAACGAGCGTTTACCTGGATTAGACAACGCCGATAGCCAGCAACGCTTTGGCAGTGAGTTTGAACAGGCCGGCGAAGAAATCGAACTGGTCCAAACTGCGGTTGATGATTTTGACAAAGAAGCCTTCCTACAAGCGCGCCAAACCCCCGTGTTTTTTGGCTCAGCCTTGAATAATTTTGGTGTCCAAGAAATACTGGATGCGCTGGTTGACTGGGCCCCTGCCCCAGGCGCCCGCGACGCCTTGCAGCGAGAAGTCCAACCTACTGAAGAGAAATTTACCGGCATGGTGTTCAAGGTCCAAGCCAATATGGATCCCGCCCACCGCGACCGAGTGGCCTTTGTACGTGTTAGCTCAGGACATTTTAATCGGGGCATGCGCCTACACGTCGTACGCAGCAAAAGGGAAATCCGCCCCAACAACGTCGTGACCTTTTTATCACAGCGCCGCGAGCGCCTCGACGAAGCCTACGCCGGGGACATCATCGGCATCCCCAACCACGGACTGCTACAACTGGGCGATGTGCTCACCGAAGGCGAAGACCTACAATTTACCGGCCTGCCCTTTTTCGCCCCCGAACTCTTCCAAGCCGTCGAAGTCCGCGACCCACTACGCACCAAACAACTCCGTACAGGGTTGACCCAACTAGGGGAAGAAGGGGCCATCCAAGTCTTTCGCCCCCACCTGAGCAGCGGCACCATCCTGCTCGGGGCAGTGGGACAACTGCAGTTTGAAGTCGTGGCCCAGCGCCTGAAAAACGAATACTCAGTGGATGCCCAATTTAGCCCCTCGCGCTATCAAATGGCCCGGTGGGTCACCAGCGACGACCCCGATGCCTTGCAACGCTTTATAGAACAACAAGCCGGCAACATCGCCTACGACGTCGTCGACGCAGTGGCATTTTTAGCCTCCTCCCCCGCCCAGTTACGTGTGGCCCAAGACCTACACCCTGCCATTGAATTTCATAGCTTGCGTGAACACAGCGGCCATATATTTGGCGAACCCGCGGCTTAGACTCACTTTCTTTTGTTTACTATTCTAGGCACCCTCATGACGGGTTTTGGTTACAATGGGCAGTTCATTGGTCTACTTATAAAACATCAGCAACAATGTCTTGGCGTTTAATATTCGTCGTATTGCTCACCGTACTCGGGGCATCTGCATGGGGCGGCTATCTATTGGGCAACTGGCTCATTGAAAACGGCCCAATGCAGGTACCCACCGTCGCCTCCTTCGAGGACTTTTCCCCCCAGACCGCCCTAGGGGCTGATGGCAAGCCGTACACCGCACAGCCACCCCAGCCCCTGGTCGACGGACGGCTGGGCATCCCCGAGACCCCCGAATCGCACAGCTGGCAAATCGATGACAGCCACGACCTCTTTGCCGAGGCCCCTCCCATTTCACTGGCCACCACCACCATCAGTATGAGCGAGGCCATCCGCATCACCGGACGTGACCAACACGACAGCGGACTCCAAGGCATCGCCCAACTCGACCGTGTCCAGCCTATTGAGGCCGACGAACCACCGCCTCCCCCTTCCCAAGACGTCGTCGAAACTGACCCCACCGCCCAACAAGGGGGCAGCTGGCAAGCCGACCTACAACGCGAACTCGAAGCCTGTAAACAACTGGGCTTTTTCAAACGCCCCAGCTGCTCTTGGGAAGCGCGCAACAAATACTGCGCCCCCAACAACGCTTGGGGTCAGGTGAGTGAGTGTCCGAAAAAGGATTTTTAGGAGCCGCTTTTGATGCAATGAGCTGCTTTTGTTGTAGCAAGTGCTTCTGTAATAGCTCATGGAAACACCGCACCACTAAAGCTCCCAAAGCCACAGGCAGATAAAGGCCCGTAAAGAGTTTGTGAGTGGGCTTCGCAGCGAGCGATAGCGAGCAAGGTCCCGAGCAAACTGCTTAACGGGCCTACACCTTTCAGCAAAACTCACTGCCCATCAAAGCCACCTGTCACATTCCGCTTCGCTGGAACAACAGTGTTCACTGGCTGACAGGCGAGCTGCCGCACCGTCACCCTGCAGGCATCAATTTTCCTGATGTCTCGCTACGCTCGAAACATCAGCAAAACAGCTGCCTTACGGGTTCCTGGGGTGGCAGCTTTTCTTGA